>JANYAP010000081.1 GCA_025361285.1 Bacteroidales bacterium
TGAGTTTTTGTTTTAAATTGATTTGGTTCACCGGAACTCATTCCGAAAAAGACTTCCAAACTCATTTAAACAAGACTAAAGTAAACGACACATTGTATTTATTTAATGCTTTTTGCATCGTTTTAGGTGAACTAAATTAAACTTTAATTTGGTTCACCGTTTAGTTCTCATTTCCGTTGAAATTGTTCAATTGATATTGATTTACAAAAAATGAAAATGCCTGCAAATCATACAATTTGCAGGCATTTGTTTTGGGTTGTAACCCTTTTTTGTCGGGGTGGCCGGACTCGAACCGACGACCTCCTGGTCCCAAACCAGGCATACTACCAACTGTACTACACCCCGATTAATTATATCAATAACCTTGCTATTCTACTTTGCGGAGAGAGGGGGATTCGAACCCCCGGTACCCTTGAGAGGTACGACGGTTTAGCAAACCGTTAGTTTCAGCCACTCACCCATCTCTCCTGACTTAAACTTTCCTTATGTTGCCAAGGCAATTGTGCCCATCTCTCATTTGCTTCTTAAACCTTTGGGCTTTTTAAAAAGCTCGACAAAAGTATAAAATCGGTTGAGATTACCAAAATTAAACACTAAAAATATATGTTTTTTTTGTCCAAACCGAACAAAAAAAACATATATGTAATTTAATCAATGCATTACTTATAACTATTTTTTATCGCCTTGGTCGCCTTTTGATGCCGAAGGCTTCGCAATTGAATCGCGCATTGATGTATCGGCTTGAATATTTTTTATTTTATAGTAATCCATAATTCCAAGGTTGCCCGAACGAAATGCTTCGGCTATAGCTTTAGGAATTTCGGCTTCGGCCTGTATAACGTTAGCACGCGCTTCTTGTGCCTTAGCAATCATTTCCTGTTCGTGTGCTACGGCCATTGCACGCCTTTCTTCAGCGCGAGCTTGAGCTACATTCTTGTCGGCATTTGCTTGATCCATTTGTAGATTGGCGCCAATATTCTTACCTACTTCAATATCAGCTATATCGATAGATAATATTTCGAAAGCTGTTCCGGAATCCAATCCTTTTTCGAGTACTTTTTTCGAGATAAAATCGGGGTGCTCTAGCACTTCCTTATGCGACTCCACCGAACCGATAGCGGCCACAATACCTTCTCCAACACGTGCCAAAACGGTTTCTTCGCCAGCACCCCCAACTAATTGCTTAATATTTGTACGAACGGTAATACGAGCCTTTGCAAGCAGCTGAATACCATTTTTTGCTACTGCTGCTACTGGTGGAGTGTTTATAACTTTCGGATTAACCGACATTTGAACAGCATCTAAAACGTCGCGCCCTGCTAGATCGATTGCTGTGGCAGTTTTAAAATCGAGCGGAATATTTGCTTTGTCGGCCGATATTAATGCATTTACAACCTTCTGAACATGACCACCAGCTAAATAGTGTGCCTCCAATTGATCGGGATTAAGGTCGAGCCCTGCCTTTTTACCGTTTATCATGGCATTCATAATAACCGACGGCGGCACTTTACGCCATCTCATAAACATTAATTGCAATAAAGGTATACGTGAGTTGGTTAATACCCCTTGAAACCACAATCCTATTGGTACTACATAGAAAAGAATTGACAAAAGAACGATTCCAATAATAACAATAATTACATAAAAAAATAATCCTGCTTCCATACTTCTTAATTTAAAGGTTTTACAAAAATATCCGACTTATTTACTTGAACTACTTCTACTTCGGTGTTTTCTTCAATATATACGCCCATCGATTTGGCCTCCAGTATATTATCGTTAATATTTACTTTACCAATCGAGGAAAGCTTAGTAACCGACACGCCTTTGTCGCCAACCTTTATTTTTAACTCGTTGATAGTGTTCACTTTGCTGTCAATTTCGCTATGAAGGGCTAATTTTCTCCATGTTTTCGACCTTAGCGAATACACAAGCGCAACAAAAAACAATGCAGTTGTTCCGAAAAGAACATACATGCCAACATTGGCACCATAAGCCCTGTATGATATGTATACACCCAAACCCATTAGCGATACGCCGCCAACAAATGCTACAATAATACCGGGCAGAACCAGAAACTCGATGATTAATAGTGCGATGCCAAAGATAATTAATAGTGCAATTGCTAATGCAAGCATATTATTGTAATTTAATAAGTTACGCTATAGTAGCTAATAATCCTTTATCAATCAATTTCGACTTCATAACTTGAAGGCTGTTTATTGCGCCCTTTTTAATGTCGCATTTGCCTTTATAATGCACTATATATGCGCATTGCTCGGCTTGAACTAAATCGTGCTCGCAAATATCTATAAGAGAGTCTATTACAAAGTCGAACGAATGAACATCGTCGTTATGAAGCGTAAGAAAATTGTTTCCTTGTGCGCCAATCACTTCATCTTCGAAATTGTAGTTTTCAGGAAGTTCTTTCTTTGATTTCACGTTTTATGATATTTATATAATATTAACAATGAAAATTTTATGCATAATATTTAGCCTATATTAGGTTTTATTTTGAATTTGCTTTACCAGCTTCATCATTCTTTCAATAAAATCTTCCGCCTGTTGTGTAAATGCAAAACGGTATCATTTCTAGAGAGCTACACATTCGATATTTTACTAAATCTTCTGAATCCCCGTCATAATTGAACTCCATCCCTTTTTACATTTTTATAAAATGGTGTAATTGAGTGCCTTGTTTCCCAATCGTGCCGGTTAAATAAGATAGGACTTATAATCGTACCTGTTTTAAATTCCAAATCGTATAAGGGATGTTTTATTCTTTGTTCATCAGAATATTTTATTTTTTCGTTATCCAAAAGAATTAGGATGTCAATGTCCGACTGTTTATTAGACTCTCCTCTTGCTTGCGAGCCATATAATATAATGGTTGCAGATGGTTCAGCTTTATTAACTAATTTCTTAATTTTTAGCAATATTTTTTTATCCTTTATCATATCCAAATTTATTGAAATTATTCAAATATTGAATGAATTTCAGAGATTTTAATTGAGCTTTCCGTTTTCGACTATCCCAATGTGCGTTTTACGGCTTAAGTTATACCACCGACTACAAATATATCGAAAATAAAGACACCATTCATTTGTCGCTTTCAATTTCGCGGGCCCTATTAATAGGAATGCTCTTGCCGTCGAAAAAGGAAACGATATAAGAATCCTTGATACCCAGCTCTTTAATTTTGTTCAATGCTTTTTCGGCATCGGTAAATCTATTAAAATAACCCGCGTAATACTTGGTAACAGTTACATTTTGAAGTGTTTCGGCACTAATTGGAACAATTCCTTTAAACTTGTCGGGCTCGATAGGTTTTGAAAATGCTCCTAGTTGTACTCTATATATTAATTGGCTTGGCAAGGATTGGTTTATTGGAATTTGATTAGCAGCAGTATATGGCGATTTTGCCATAACCTTAAAATCGTACACAACTTTTGGCATTGTACCATCTGTTGTTGATGTTTGGGACGAAACTATTTTATCGGAAGACTGTTGCGTGCTGTTCAACTCGTTAGTTTTAAATGCTTTACGCACCTTGTCGTTGCTAATTGTGGGCGGCTGTTTGGCACTTTCGTTCTTCTGAGCATACTGTAACTCGTAAACACGGGCTTTTTCGTAATACGAGTCGGCCTTTTGCTGCATTGCCTTCGAACGTTGTTCTAGCGAATATATTTCCTTCTGTAATCGATCTTTTTCTGAGTCGTTTTTCGAAGATATGGCGTTTTGCCGCAAATCTTCAGCCACACGGCTAAGCGAGTCGCTTTTTAGTTGAAATTGTAACGCATTGTTTAGTTGCTCGTTATAATCGTTCTGTAGGAATAACTCAGTTGGAAAATTATTTGTTGAAGAAGACTTAACGGAGTTTTTGGTAGATGAAATAACCCTTTCCGATTTCGTTTCATTCTTGAAAGCACTAACAGTAGGCTTCGAAGTTACTTTTATGTTCGCCGCAGCGCTATAATCGACATTTTCTAAAAGGTTTCGATATACATAATTGGTTTTAAATGAGATAGTATAAACCACAACCTTTTCGTTGTGCGTGGCACGGTTGGAGGCAATATACGCCTGCGATTGATCGTTTGATGGAACAAAAAGAAAATCGTTGTAAGGCGTATTAATAGGGTAGCCCAGGTTTTCGGGTGCCGACCATATTTTGGTATTTGGGTTGTAAGCCGCTTTAAATACATCGTATCCACCCATCGAATTATGACCTTTCGATGCGAAATACAACACCGATTCGCTTGTGTTGAAGTAGGCATAATCCTCGTCGTAAGGCGAATTTATTACCGACCCAAGGTTTTCGGGTCGCGACCAGCTATCGTCGGCGTTCTTTTTCATCATTACCAAATCTCTATTTTTGCGCGCTACCCCAGTTGAACTTTCGTAAACTGGTTCGCTTTTATCGAGTAGAGTGGGCATAAATCGCCATGTACTGTGGTTGTTTGAGTTGCCAAACAGAAAACTACGATCGGCAACTTCCTGAAATTTACCGCTATTAATCAACCTATTGTAGTAAATATACAGGTCTTTCTCATTAATTGTGTCGGTTTTATACACATTTATAACACATTCTTTTTCGAGCAAACGGTTGCCATTTCGAGCCATAGCAATATGCATATCGCTCTGCCACAGTTCCTTATCGGCACGGTCGGCAAACTGTTGAAATCTCAGAAATGCATCTAACGCCTTATCGAATTTATACTGATAAAGCAAAGCCTTGCCTAAAAAGAAGTAAACATTGCGAGGTACCGTCTTTTCGGCTGCAAGAGTAAGGTGTTCGATAGCTTTGTCGAGATTGGTATTCGATTGAACCATACATACACCAGCATAATACTGATAACGAGGGTCTTTGGGGAATAGCGTGGTTAATCGTTTAAATATTGGTAACGCTTCGGAATATTCTTTTTCGTCAAATAGCTTAATAGCTTCCTCCTGCGGCGTGTATTGTGCCGCAGTAAAAGTCAGTGCTGTTAAAGAAAAAAAGAAAAAGAAAAAACAAGATAGCAATTTCATTATAAAACAATCGTTTTTCAAGGGTCAAAGATAAACTTTCTTATGCAGTATTTGTTAAACTATACTTAGACGTTGTAATGAAATAAGTCATGCAATTAAGTGTCATTCCGACGTAGGTAGGAACCGAGTTTACGAGCTCGCCGAAGGCAATCCATTAGTGGTACTGTCATCCCGACGTAGGTCGGAATCTCAAACGAATGTTCGACAGTAATGCAATAGCTTACTCGTATTGGATTACCTTCGGTTAGGGCTTCGCCGTTCCGACCTGAGTCGGAATGACAGCATACCGACTTTTCGGAGCAGATTCAAATACACAGAAATAATGAAATAATTCTGTGTATTTCTAAAACCTTAAAGATGAATAATTTGTGAAATATTTGACGAACTATTAAATCACGTAAACATATATTATATGGCATCATTAAAAATTGGCGATAAAGCGCCCGAAATTTCAGGTATCGATCAGAATGGAAAGCCCATAAGCTTTTCTGATTTTAAAGGTAAAAAGGTTGTTCTATACTTCTACCCCAAGGACAACACGCCTGGTTGTACCGACGAAGCATGCAGCCTTCGCGATGGTTTTAGCGATTTTCAAAAGCTTGGATATGAAATTGTTGGAGTAAGTGCCGATTCCGAAAAATCGCATAAAGGTTTCGCAGAGAAGCATAATTTGCCTTTCCGCTTAATAGCCGACACCGAAAAGGCTGTAATTAAGGCTTATGGAGCATGGGGCGAGAAAAAAATGTATGGCAAAAGCTACGATGGTATTATTCGTTCTACATTCGTCATATCGGAAAACGGCATTATTGAAAGTATTGTTGAAAAGGTTGATACTAAGAACCATGCAAAGCAAGTGATGGGTTAGATGTTAAGAGTTTTCGTAATAACTGTAGATGCTATTTTTTTGTTCTTTCATAAAAAACATGTAAGTTTGGCAAAAAGAAAGTTATTTATATTTAATTATGGAAAAAGAAGCCAAGGATACAAAAAACTCGAAAGAAACGAAAGAAACAAAAGATGTAAACGTTCGAGTAGTTAATCAGGAAAAGCTGAAAGCGTTGCAGTTAACTCTCGACAAAATTGATAAGGACTATGGCAAAGGCGCCATTATAAAAATGGGCGATCGTGCCGTAGTTTCCATACCCTCAATATCGTCGGGGTCTATAGCGCTCGATATTGCCCTTGGTATTGGCGGGTATCCTCGCGGTAGAGTAATTGAAATTTACGGACCAGAATCGTCGGGTAAAACAACCTTGGCCATACACGCTATTGCCGAAGCACAGAAAGCTGGTGGTATTGCCGCTTACGTTGATGCCGAGCATGCTTTCGACCGTTTATATGCCGAAAAATTAGGTATCGATGTCGAAAACCTTTATATATCGCAGCCCGACAATGGTGAGCAAGCTCTCGAAATTGCCGATGCTCTTATCCGCTCTGGCGCTATCGATATAATAGTTATCGACTCGGTAGCAGCGTTAACGCCTAAAGCCGAAATAGAGGGCGAAATGGGCGACTCGAAAATGGGTTTGCAAGCTCGCCTTATGTCGCAAGCATTACGTAAACTTACTGCGAATATCAGTAAAACAAATACTTGCTGTATATTTATAAATCAACTTCGCGAAAAAATTGGAGTTATGTTCGGAAATCCCGAAACAACTACAGGTGGTAATGCGTTGAAGTTCTATGCATCGGTACGTGTTGATATTAGGCGTCTTAGCCAAATTAAAGAAGGCGATGAAGTTATGGGCAACCGTACTAAAGTGAAGATTGTGAAAAACAAACTTGCACCACCGTTTAAAATTTCGGAATTCGATATTATTTATGGCGAAGGAATTTCGAAAATTGGCGAAATAATTGACTTAGGCGTTGAATACGAGATTATTAAGAAAAGCGGTTCGTGGTTTAGCTATGGCGAAACTAAACTGGGACAAGGTAGGGACGCTGTAAAACAGCTACTTAACGACAACCCTGAATTGTGCGCCGAACTAAATACAAAAATTAGAGCTGCGTTATCGGGAGATAAAAAATAAAAAGCATGCGATTTAGTGTCATTCCGACGCAGGTCGGAATGACAGCATACTTTAATGGATTGCCTTTGCGGAAGGTTTTGTTGTTCAATAATTTATGTAACTTATTTAATTACAACTTCTTAGCGCCTAAAAACCTGTCAGTATTAATTATACAATTTGCGAAATAGCTGTTGCACCGCGCGATGAAACCCAAATATGACAATACGCTTAAAATTTATTATTGGTGTATCGTTGTGCCTTTTCGTTTATGGGCGAGGCATCTCACAGCCACAGCCCATTGCTATTTGCAACACACCAAACCCCGACATATTTTACGAATACCAGTTTGCCCTTCTCGATAAGAAAACCCCTCTCGATTTGGAATACAATTCGATGGTTCGTAGTTATATCGATAAATACACCACCGTTCGCCGCGCCGACTTGGCAAAGACATTGGGGTTAGCCAAGCTTTATTTTCCTATTTTTGAGCAATATCTCGACAAATACGACCTACCGCTCGAACTTAAGTATCTATCGGTTGTGGAATCGGGTCTCGACCCTATGGCTAAATCGAGTTCAGGAGCTGTTGGGTTGTGGCAGTTTTTGCTCCATTCGGCAACAATGTTCGATTTAGAAGTGAACTCTTACGTGGATGAGCGCCGCGACGTGTATAAATCGACCGATGCAGCCTGCCGCTATTTCCGATACCTTTATCAAACGTTTGGCAATTGGCATTTGGTTTTGGCAGCATACAACGGAGGACCTGGCGTGGTGCGCAATGCCATTGAGCGAAGCGGAGGAAAAACAAATTTGTGGGAAATTTTGCCATACCTGCCCGAACCTACTCAAAAGTACGTTCCCGCCTTTTTGGCAATGAATTACTTAATGACATACCCCAACGATTTTAATGTTGAAACAACCGATGCTGCTTTTACCTTCGAAAACATCGACACCGTATATATCAATTATTCAACTACTTTAACCCAAATTGCCGAAAACTTAAACGTTTCAATTGAGCAACTTAGATTTCTTAACCCTGTTTATAAGCTCGATATTATACCCGAAAGTGTTAAAAAACAGATACTTGTATTGCCTTCGAGTAAAGTAGTTGATTTTATTTCGTTCGAGAATAAAATACTATCGTCGGCTATCCCCGATTCAACAAAGATTGAGAAGAAACATAAAATTGTTTACAAAGTTGAAAAGGGCGATTTTCTTCACAAAATAGCTATTAAATACAGATGTAACCCAGCCGACATACGTCTTTGGAACCAACTGAAAAATGATTTTATTGCCCCCGATCAGTCGCTTGTTATTTGGGTAGATTAAAAATGTGAGGATGTGGAAATGAGAAAATGTGGAAATGCGTGGATGTGAGAATGTGAAAATGTGGAAATGCGTGGGTGTGAGAATGTGAAAATGCCAATGCACTAAAAATACCCCTTCTTCAAATATACAATTTTCTCATCTCCTCATTTCCTTATTTACTCATCTCCACATCTCCACATCTCCACATCTCCACATCTCCACATCTCCACATCTTCACATCTCCACATTTCCTCATTTCCTCATTTCCACATCTCCACATTTAATCCTCATTGCCCCCATTGGCTCAAAATAACTATGTTATTTACAATTTTTTTCATTAACGCCTTGTGTATATCGTATTTAGCCATTGCATCGTCCTGACTTAATGTTGAGGTGCTACTAAAGGAAATTACGATATGAAAATTTTTGTAATATACTGAATATGTTTCGTTTATACCGAAGATTGTAGTTTCCTTTCCTACCTCTATATGATATACTATTAGCGATGCGGCAGGGCAATTATCGATGGTTAGCTCCGAACGGTAGTTTAATACAATATCGTTGGCAGCGCTGTATTTTTGGAGGTTTTTCTTCGATAGAAGTTGTTGAAACATATCGTTTTGATAATCGGTTCGTGCTGGTTCGATGGTTAATGTCATTTTTATAGAGCCAAAACCGTAATAGCTAACGAATTGCTGCTTAAATTTTGGTTTCTTGGTAATGGAAACTGCTTTCCAACTTTTTGGGTAAACCACCTTAATGTTTAGAGGATAGGTTTTGTTGATGTTTCGCACAATAAAGTAGTTAAAATACCCGTCCGCAAGCTCATCTTCGGGATGTTTTTGATATTGAGGTTTATAATTTAGAAATGTTTCGAGTATCGGCGATTGAATTTGACCATACCCACGCTCGTTTACTGTTTGTATATATTGCTTGGCTTTATTTTCCGTAACGTCGGTATAATCCTGAATTGCAAATCGTTGGACTATTTCAGCTCTCGTTTTTTCCCACTTGGTATTCTGTGCAAGCATTAAATTGGCATCGATGTTTTTTACCGTTGTCATAAACTCACGGTTCCAAGTATTGGAGGCGTTTTGAGCCGATTCCTTTAACGAGGGATATTTGGAAGCAACAACTTCGAGCGATATTTTTTGTTTTAGATAAAAGGTATATGCCAGAACCAACCGGTCGAGCTCAGCGGCAGAGTACGCTTGTGCTTGAACATAAATGCCTATAATATTTAGTATTAAGGCAAGCGATAGATAAGAAAGCTTCATAAATTGCGGTTATTTATAAAGAAACTTCGGTTCTATAAAGTTAATAATTTTCTTGTCTAAAGTCCATAGTAATGAGTTAGTTTCGATAGTTGCCACTATAATGCATGCGTCGATAATGCCTATGTCCTTCGAAATAAATTTGTTAGAAAATGAATATTCGCCAGCTATTTCGAATAATCCTTTTATTTCAATTTTCGGAACATATTGCAAGTAGGTTTTTAAAAAACTCAATTCGCTTTTATTTAATGCGCCTTGCAATATTTCACCAACTACAGGGTCGATTATTTTTACCGAAAGTGTGCTTAAAAGTATCTGAACCTCATTATAATAGGGGGCGTTTCGTTTAAAATATTCAAACCACACCGATGAGTCTAAAATTACATCCATTACAAACGGTTTAAGTTTCGTATTTCGTTGGCGTTATGCTTAAATTTTAGAGGTGAGGTATTTACCGCTTCGCCCATCGCTTTTAGCTTTTGCATTGACACATAGGTTTTTAAAGCTATTACCATTGCTTCGGTTATATTTTTTGCATTCGAAACCATTTGTGCTTCTCTAACTAAATCGTCGGGTATTAGTGCAGTTACTTTCATAAGGTTACAATATATTATCTTTGTACGCACAAATATACGATTAAATATCGTATTATTAATTTGCTACATTTATTAAATACACCTTTTGTTGCGTTCGTCAATAAAAACCGTACGTTCGCCAATAAAAAACATTTTTTAGTGGAATATAGGATGCTTATTAAACAATGATATATTAGATTTGTATTTAAATAATTAGTAAACCTTTAAATAAAAAATTTATGAAAAAATTATTGTTTGTTACCCTTTTGGCTGCTACTGTTGGGTTTTTTGGTGCCAGCAACCTACAAGCACAAAGCTTTAAAAACGGCGATATGGCTGCAAATTTGGGTATGGGGTTTGGTT
>JANYAP010000100.1 GCA_025361285.1 Bacteroidales bacterium
CCGCTTTCTACCCGATAAAGCTATCGATCTTATCGACGAAGCCGCATCGAAACTTCGCCTGGAAATGAACTCCGTTCCCGAAGAAATCGACGAAATTGAGCGCCACATTAAACAGCTCGAAATTGAGCGTGAAGCCATTAAGCGAGAGGGCGACGAATCGAAACTTCGCGACTTGTCTATGCAAATATCGAACCTTATGGAAGAACGCAATACCCTTCGCGCCAAATGGGAGATAGAACGCGGCATTATCGACAGTATCCAGAAAAACAAAACCAATATCGAAAGTTTTAAATTCGAAGCCGATCAGGCCGAACGAAACGGCGATTACGGTCGTGTTGCCGAGCTTCGATACGGGCGCATACGCGAATCGGAAAAAATAATCGACGAACTAAAGTCGCAACTTCATAAAAACCAAGCTAACGAAGCACTCATAAAGGAAGAGGTTGATGCCGAGGATATTGCATACATAGTTTCGCGCTGGACTGGTATTCCCGTGTCGCGAATGCTACTAAGCGAACGCGAAAAACTTCTCGAACTCGAAAGTGTTTTGCACAAACGAATTGTGGGTCAAAACGAAGCTATTGAGGCCGTTGCCGATGCCGTGAGGCGAAACCGCGCTGGCCTTTCCGATGCAAAACGTCCAATAGGTTCGTTTATATTTATTGGAACAACAGGCGTTGGCAAAACCGAATTGGCTAGGGCTTTGGCCGAATTTCTGTTTAACGACGAAAACCTGCTAACACGAATAGACATGAGCGAATATCAGGAACGACATTCCGTTTCGCGTTTAATAGGTGCGCCTCCCGGGTACATAGGCTACGATGAAGGCGGCCAGTTAACCGAGGCTGTGCGCCGAAAACCTTATTCGGTTGTGCTACTCGACGAAATTGAAAAAGCTCACCCCGACATATTTAATATTCTTTTGCAAGTACTCGACGACGGCCGCTTAACCGACAATAAGGGTCGACTTGTAAACTTTAAAAACACCATCATAATAATGACCTCGAACATTGGCTCGCACATAATTCAGGAAAACATGGAAGCCATGAACGACAAAAACCACGACGAAATGATGGAACGCACCCGAATAGATGTGATGGGACTGATGAAGCAAACCATACGACCCGAGTTTTTAAACAGAGTGGACGAAATTGTTATGTTTACACCACTTACAAAAGCCCAGATAAGGCAAATTGTTAAAAATCAATTCGTTCAAATACAAAACACATTAATGGAGGCTGGTATTAAAGCCGAACTCACCAACGATGCAATTGATTGGATAACATCAGCAGGATTCGACCCACATTTTGGTGCCCGACCCGTGAAACGAGCGTTACAAAAACTGGTTTTGAACGAATTATCGAAGAAAATACTTGCCGGAAACATACAAAAAGATAAACCAATAATAATAGATAGTTTTGGCGAAGAACTGATATTCAGGAACTAATACCACAAGCAATATGGGCAAAAAGGAACTTTTCGAGAATGTAATAGCCTATTTTCAAGCCTCTATGCCTGTGGCCGAAACGGAATTGCATTATCGTAGTGCATACGAATTGTTGGTAGCTGTAATTTTGTCGGCACAATGCATCGATAAAAGGGTAAATACCATAACTCCAACCTTTTTCGAACGATACCCCACTGCCGAATTCCTTTCGAAAGCATTGCCTGCCGATGTATTTGAAATTATTCGTTCCTGCTCCTACCCCAATAACAAAACCAAAAACCTTATCGGGATGGCCCAAACACTTATATCGAAATATAATAACATAGTGCCGTCCGATGTTGATGATCTTCAGAAACTTCCAGGGGTTGGGCGTAAAACAGCCAACGTAATTGTATCGGTTGTATATAACAAGCCAGCACTCGCCGTTGATACCCACGTGCACCGCGTGGCAGCGCGAATAGGCTTATCGCACAACGCAAAAACACCTTTAGCAACCGAAAAACAACTAGTTGCATTTATTCCCGAAAACTTATTGTCAATTGCACATCATTGGCTTATACTACACGGACGCTACGTGTGCATTGCCCGCAAACCAAAGTGCAACAAATGCGGTCTTTCCAATATTTGTGGTTATTTCGTCAAGCAAAACACAGAAGCAATTAAATTAGCGTAATATTGAAAAATAATTGTAACTTAAAGCCTTAAACTATTAGCTTTGCTTTAATGTTATTTAGTACGTATGGAATTAATTTTATAATGAAGAAAATATTTCGACTTATACTTTTGTGTTTTGTGCTGTTTATGTCCAGCAGCTATTCGTTTCAACGTATTGATTATAGGAATGGTATGTACAAAAACGTATGCAAAAATTTGCGCAACGATGTTCTACTCTACTTTATTTTTGTAGATAACAAAACCACCGCCCCTTGGACTGAATTCGACATCCGTTCTACCATTGATTCGGTGGCCGTAGCACGCCGGTGGCTTATGGAACAAGCTCAAAAATACAACGTTCCACTTACCATTAAAACCGATTACTATATTGGCTCCGATTACACAACCATAAATAAAAACTTACCTAACGGCTCTGTTTATCAGTCGGCTATTACGCCAAATTTCAAAACCGGATTGAAAGAGTTAAACAAATGGGCCGATTGGATTACCCGTAAAGCAGGCTCGAATTTTAATATACCACAAAAAGATGGAATACCCGACATAAAAAACCCACGTAATAAAGAACGACTAATTGCTTATCTTAGAGATGAATACAATGTTGAAAGTGTTGCTCTATTATTTATGGTTAACAACTATTTCAAAACCGATATATCCTTGCAAATAAACACAATGTACACCGACGATATTGAATTTGCAATAGTTAGCTATAAATACCCTGGCGAAATAGCCCATAACTTTTTACACCTATACGGAGCTGCCGACATGCACAAAACCCTTTACCGCCGTAACGAAAAGAAAGTGAAACAATTAGCCGAAATGTACCCAAACGAAATAATGCAAGATACTTATGCAAAAAGTATAAATAGCTTAGAAATAAGTGAATACACTCGCTTTCTGATAGGATGGCAAGACACCTTAGATGCTAAATGGAACGATTTTCTAACCGATAAATTCCTAAACTACTAAACAGTATAAAAGTATAACAAACACACTATATGGTAAGAAAAGCATTTATTATAGCTATATCTCTATCTTTCTTTCTTTTAAATACATTTGGGCAGGACGACATACCCGATTTAAACAAAAAAATTGTAAAATATGTAAAATCGGTAATAGGCGAACAGGTTGATAGAGGCGAATGCTGGGACGTTGCAAACAAGGCACTTACACTTAATAATGCTAAATGGGATGGAGCCTTCAAATATGGAGAACCATTAAACCCTAAAAAGGACAAAATATTTCCGGGCGATATTATACAATTCAAAAATGTAAAAGTAACATATAAGGTTGGAAATGTTATTTATAAAGAAACAATGACACATCATACAGCAGTAGTTTATAGAGTTTTGTCGAATGGTAAATACGAACTGGCTCATCAAAATACTGGGTTTTCAGGTCGAAAAGTAGGTCTAAGTACTCTCGACATATCTACCGTGGTAAAAGGGAAAATGTACTTCTACCGACCGCTAAGTAATTAGTTTTAAGCAAATTACATTTAATCCGTTTATATTTATTTTTTTGAGGGTCTCTTAAACTTCTGCATTACGTCAAATTTACAGTATTTATCGAAATAACTTATGTCAATTATTGCTTTTTAATGTAACCCTTAATTCGCCGAAAACTACTCCATACTCATTCAATATTGGCAAATACGCCTGCCGAGCATAATTATTTTACCCAACTCACTTTTTGCCCTAAGCTAAAATACCATAAACAGTAGAACCAATTTTAATTTGTTGCGTTATGTTATGTTATTAAACTTGCATATTCATTAGCAAAAAAAATCAAATTGTAAAATTAACAGATTATGAGCGACTTCGATACCCGCGCCCGTGAATGGGACAGAGATAAAATGCATAAGGAACGGTCAATAGCCATTGCCGCTGAACTTGAAAGAGCGATACCACTCAACCATACCATGAAAGCTCTCGAATATGGTGCAGGTACTGGCATTATGAGCTTCCTATTAAAAGACCGTTTTTCGGAAATTACCCTGATGGACAATTCGCACGAAATGATTAAGGTTTGCGAAGAAAAAGTTGAATTTCATAAATCGTACCACATAAAACCCATTTGGTACGATTTAGAGCATAACAATTTCACCTCAACGTTCGATATTATATACAACCAAATGGTGTTGCATCATGTAAATGATGTGGAAGCCATTATCGACAAGTTTTATACCCTGTTAAATTCGGGCGGTTATCTCGCCATTGCCGATTTATATACCGAAGATGGCTCTTTTCATGGCTCCGACGTTAAAGTTCATCTGGGCTTCAACCCAGTCAATCTTCTCGAAACACTAATGGCAAAAGGTTTTAAAAATATTGAATACAAAACTTGTTTCGAGTTAAAACGAGAATCGGGTAAAAAATATCCGATTTTCTTGTTGGTTGGGCAAAAATAACTGCTTAGTTGCCCCCAATTAATGCTAATGTTTGAAACCATTGCACGCGTTATAGTTTTTGATATGCTATGTAGTTTTTCATTTGTATAAAACGTCTAAAAATCTTACATTTAGAGCGGTTATTAATAATTGGGATTTAAAGAATGAACTATTTGATTTTTGGGTATAGTTTGATTTCAAGTATTAAACAAAATAGAAATATGGTATCTGAAACGGTAATAAATAGCCATATTAAATATGATATTTAAAAGAATTTCGAAAATAGTATTTTTTATAATTATTTGCATTACAGCGTTTCAAGGCATAAATGCAAGCGAATTATCTAACGATACTATTTCGAGAAAAACAAAAAAGCCATTTCATAACTTTCTACAAATAGGTGTAGTTGGCTCGCATTTCTCGGTGCGCGATGCTGCTACATCGCCTCTCATTTATAGCGGATTACAAAAAGGAGCTCAACTTGGGATTCTTTTATATAGCGAAAAAATAAAGTATAACCTCGAATATAATTTTTTGCGTGGACACCTAACTTCCAGAAATTTCCCTGATAACGACACATATAAAACACTCTCGTACTGTAATTATCTGGATATAGGCGTGCAAAAACGGCTTTTTTTATCTTTTTCATCGAAATGGAGGTTGTGGGTGGGTGCTGGCATAAGCGCTATTGCTAACATTAGAAGTAACACTAAGTTCGATAACGCTAACCTAAATTATGATGGATTTGCGTCGTTAGGTACAGTGTTTTCGTTGGAACGTGTATTAAACCTCGAAGCTAAACAATTCAATTTGGGCATTTTCAAGTATCCGTTAAGAGAAAGGAATATGAAGTTAGTGTTTTCGGCAATTATACCCGTATTTACTGAGGCGTACCGACCTGATTATAGCGTAATTGACGATTTTGTTGATGGTGGACGTAAAGTTATTGATGTTAACCGTCTAACTCCAGTTTCTTTTTGTAGCTATTTATCGGGTACATTCAAAACCGAAGTGTTTTACTTTCTTCATAATCAAAATATGTTCAAATTCGGATATATTTGGAATTATTATAAATATACCCCCGAATATAATAATGTGGCTGGCGTAAACGGGAGCATATCAGTTTCTATTGTGTTTCGGCTTAATAACAAGTAAAATTATGTACCGAAGAATCGGGTTGTCAATCGTGGTTTGTTTATTTCTATGCAAATGCCAGAAGTTAATTCTCGGCAACGACCCTCCCGCATCGCCAGTCGAGAATTTCGAATGTCTTTGGAAAACAATCGATGAGCGTTATTCCTTCTTTGAATATAAAAATATTGATTGGAACACAGTATATCTAAAATATCAACCGCAAGTTAGTAATTCACTTACCGACTTGCAATTAAACAATATTTTAATTGAAATGCTTAGCGAACTTCGCGATGCACATGTTAACCTTGTTTCGCCGTTTAGGCAATGGCAATACGAGGGCGTGTTTGACAAAGGCAATCAAAATTTTAATTTCGAATTGATTAAAAAGCATTATTTATCAACCAATTATTTCGTTACAGGTCCATTAATACATCAGCTTATCGATTCAAATAGGATTGGATATGTAAGGTATGCCGATTTTTCGGACGAAGTAACCGATAATAATCTCGACTTTGTAATTGAACGTTTTGTTGATACAAAAGGCATTATAATCGATTTAAGGGATAATGGTGGAGGGTTTGTGTCGGGTATAATGAAAATTAGTAGCCGCTTTACAAGCGAAAGGCGGCACATATATACATCGTTTGTAAAAGATGGGGCAGGTCATGAAGATTTTACCAATGCTAATGAAGTGTACATAGACCCTGCGGCAATAAACTTCACTAAAAAGGTTTGTGTACTCACTAACCGCGGTTGCTATAGTGCTACATCGTTTTTTGTTTTGGCAATGCGCAATTTCCCTAATGTAACTATTGTAGGCGACACAACAGGTGGGGGACTTGGTGCGCCAACAAGTGCCGAACTCCCAAATGGTTGGGCATATAGTTTTTCGGCTTCACGAACACTATCGACCGAAGGAGAAAATTTTGAGGATGGGATACCTCCCGATGTGCAAATTAACTTGGACTCCACAGATATACACAATGGTTTTGACACAATTATCGAAAAAGCGATAAGCATTATTGAACAAGCAAATTGAAGGTTGAAGTTGAAAACAACATTAAGTTTAGTGGGCCGTCATTACAACTTTTTAGTTTCGAACATCCAGATACCAGATAACAAAGGCAAGAGGTGGCGTTTTAAGAAAAATTAAACTTTCAATCGTCGTTGGAAATCTTTTTAGCATCTTTGAATTAAATTTCGTTTTTACAAATTGTACCACCCCTCAATTATCATCAGTAGTTTGTAATCAGAAGTTTGTAATTTGTAATCTGTAATTAAAAATATGATTAACGTATTACTCATAACCTTTACCATTTCGCTATTATATTTGGCTATCGCAAATAGGTTGCTTACTTATATTAAAATCATTGCTTTTCAAGGCATTATACTTTTTGGTGTAGCTTTTATCGAGTTAATCGAAATAAGTGTTATAAACCTTATATTCATATTATTAGAAACTATTGTTTTTAAAACCGTTGCCGTCCCTCTGTTTTTAAAGTATGTTATCGAAAAAAACCATATTACCCGCGAGGCTGAACCCTATGTACCTAATTTCGTGTCGCTTATAGTAGTTACTTTTATCATTATAATTACATTTCTATTGGCAAACACCATTGCCGACGTACACCTGAAAAAAATTTATTTCGTAGTAGCTCTATCGGCATTGTTTAGTGGCCTGTACATTATTACTACCCGAAAAAAAATTATTACTCACGTAATGGGTTATTTGGTAATTGAAAACGGAGTGTTTATATTGTCGTTGGCTGTTGGCAACGAAATGCCCATGCTTGTGAACCTTGGCATTCTACTCGATATTTTTGTGAGCGTATTCCTGCTTGGTATCTTTGTTAATAAGGTGGGCGATGTTTTAAAGGATGTGAATGTTGATCAGCTTCGTAGTTTGAAAGATTAGGGAGGAGGTGGAAATGTGCAAATTACCAATTATAAATGTGCAAATTACTAATGAAGCTCATAATCAAATAATTATAAATGTGCAAATTACTAATGAAGCTCATAATCAAATAATTAATTTTGTGCAAATTACTAATGAAGCTCATAATCAAAAATATAAAATTAAAAATTAAAAATTTATAATGGTTGTTTATTACTTAGTTACTGCACTAATAATTAGTTTGTTATTGTTTTTTAACAGAAACAAACTTGTTAATAATATACTTGTTTCGGCTTTTTTGGTGCTGCAATGGTTTTTTACTATTTACGAATATAATCATATTAATATTACCGAGTTAGGCTTTTTTAAACCCGATGCTCTTGCCATTTTGCTTTTGTTTACTCTAAGCATAATTGCAATTCCTGCATTTTTTCACAATTACTCCTATATTCATAAGGATGAGGACAATCCGAAGGTTCGCGCTATATACTATGCGGCCATGGTAGTATTGGTTACGGCCGTTGGTGCTGCATATCTGTCGTGCCATATAGCAGTAACATGGATTTTTGTTGAACTAACCACACTAAGTGCTTCGGCACTAATATTTCATAGGCGTAATACTGGTTCGCTCGAAGCTACATGGAAGTATATTTTTGTTTGTTCAATAAGTATTACGTTTGTTTTTATAGGTATCTTGTTTTTAAGTATTGCGCTACAACAAGCTGGTTCAACAGATCTTAGCTTCGAATCGCTTCTCGCCAAAGCGCCAATGCTAAATATATTTTGGCTTCGTTTGGCTTTCATATTTATATTCACGGGGTTTACCGCCAAATTGGGTTTGGTACCAATGTACACCGCAGGTATCGATGCAAAAGATAAAGCTCCATCTCCAGCCGCAGCTTTAATTTCGAGCGTGCTAATGAATGTTGGGTTCGTAGGTATTTTTCGGTTTTACGAAGTAATTACTCATACGTCTATTCTTCCTTGGGCTAACCATATTATTATAATTTCCGCCTTCCTTTCGGTATTTATTGCAACGGTATATATGCTTAAAATGAAGAATATTAAGCGAATGCTAGCCTATTCAAGTATCGAACACATGGGTATTGCAATGTTAGGCATTGCGGCTGGAGGTATTGGTTATTACGCTGCTGTTTTGCATATTATTTTTCACTCATTTGTAAAGTCGGCGCTGTTTTTTCAAATTGGTCAGGTATATAGTATTTATAGTAGTAAGAGTATATATTATGTAGGCAACTACTTTAAATATAATTTACTAGGTGCAATGGTTTTACTTTTGGCATTTATTTGTGTATCAGCAATTCCACCATCGGGTTTGTTTGTTAGCGAGTTTATGATTTTTATAGCAATGTTTGAAGCCAATTACTTGTTCGTTCTAATCCCTTTACTTATTCTTATTACCACTATTATATGGGCGTTTGGGAAGAATATGTTTAAACTATTATTTTCTCCGCCAGTAGGTTTCGACGAAGCGGCTATTGAGAAAGTAAACCCTGTGGAATCATGGTCTCAGTTGATGTTATTGGGCTTAGTTATTTACCTTGGGCTAAATCCTCCTGCGCAATTCGTGTTTCTAATTCAGGAAGCCGTAAAGAATTTTGGAGGATAAAATGAGTACAGAGTTACAAGCAAGACCCGCCATTTAGATTGCTACATAATTAATAAAAACAGTAAGTTTGTCGTCAGATTTTTTATAAATATGAGTAAGAAAAAGCAAGTTGGGGAAGCAATAAAGAAAGTAGTTTCAACTATGATGGACAGAGTTATGGACAATGTACTCATAAAAGACCCTTGCATAAAGGAGAAACACCATTCGTCAAAACCACTTTATGCTGCATTAGTACCTGATGAAATATTCAAAGGTTCACATTTTGAAAGAAGATTTGTAACTCCATTTGGTGGTGTATGGGAGAAATTAGCACAAGTTGTAGCAAAGGAAAATCATGGACATTGTTCAATGGGACATTGTGTTGATGGTATTGTTGGAAGTGAAAGCTTAAGAAGAATACAAGAAGTTTTAAATAATCTTGAATATAATAAAAAGGGTATAGCAAAAAATAAACCTGACTGGTCAAAAGAACTAGAATATATCAAACAAGGTGGTGGTGATCCCATTCCTGTTAGTGTTACGTGCGATATTTTTATAAATAACAAAGAAACAAATACTAAATATGCTTTTGAGCTAAAAGCACCACTTCCAAATAGCGACCAAACAAAAGTTAGTAAAGAAAAAATGCTAAAATTACTTGCAATGGAACCCAAACAAGTTGATTATGCATTTTATGCTCTAGTCTATAATCCTTACGGTAAAAAATCTGATTACAAATGGACTTTCCCGATGCGATGGTTCAATATGCACGCAGACGAATCTGTGTTAATTGGTAATGAGTTTTGGGATTTAATAGGTGGAAAAGGAACGTATAAAACTTTCATATCTGAAGTTAATAAACTCGGTAAAGAATACAGAGAAAGGATTTATATAGAGTTTTTAGAAATTGAGCCCCCGAAAAACTCAGACAAATCTATACTAAAATAGGAAAAATGGAAAATTCAAAATTTACATTTGTCGACCTATTTTCTGGTATAGGTGGTTTTAGAATGGCACTTGAAAATAATGGTGGAGAATGTTTAAATTTCAGCGAAATTAGTACCGATGCTATAAACGCATACTGCATAAACTCTAATGAACCATTGGAGAAAAATTTAGCCGATATTACAAAAATCAAAGAATTGCCTAAACATAATCTTTTAACGGCAGGTGTTCCTTGTCAAAGCTGGTCAATTGCGGGTAGAAATCTTGGTTTTGATGATGACAGAGGGCAACTATGGAACGACACTATTTTCTTATTAAATAAATCAAAACCTGACGCATTTATCTTTGAAAATGTAAAAGGATTGGTTGACCCAAGGAACAAAAAGGCATTAACCTATATTTTAGAACGTATAAAAGAAGCGGGCTATACTGCAAATTATTATGTCCTAAATTCTTTCGATTATGGTGTTCCTCAAAATAGAATTAGAATTTACATTGTCGGATTTCTTAATAAACAGTTTGCCGACAAATTTAAAATTCCCAGGCCACTTGATGTAAAAATAAAATTAGCAAACATTCTATATGACTTCAATGAACAGATTATTTCGAAAGAAAATGAAATGCCACGCGATTTATTTGGCGAAATAATTATTCAAAAAAGTATGAGTTTGTCTGCTAGCAATGGGTTAAACGATTATTTCCTTTTCAATGATTTACGTAACGGTCATTCGACAATTCATTCTTGGGATATTTTAGAAACTACTGAACGTCAAAAGAAAATATGTTATTTACTTTTAAGAAATAGAAGAAAATGTGCCTATGGTAATTTGGATGGCAATCCTTTATCTTTAAAGCATTTCAAAGATTTAGACAAAACAATAACTGAAAATGAACTTGAAGAATTAGTAGATTTAGCAATATTGAAAAAAGAACAATATTCATTTAATATTAATAAACCTATAGACAGCAATTTGACAGAAGAAGAGAATACTTTATTAGAATATTGCGAAGAGGATTTATTAATAATTGATAAACTAAAAATGAATAGAGATTTGAAAATAAAAAAAATATCTATTCCAAAAACAATTAACCTTCTTATTGAAAAAGGAATACTTACTATAACTGAGGAAAGGTATGATTTTAAAAATACCAAAATAAGTACTGGTCTTTACGGAGTAAATCGTATATTCTTGCCAACTTCCAATATATTCCCTACTCTTGTAGCTAGCGATACTAATGACTTTGTAACCACAAAAGTAATTAATGCAAAAAATGCGACTGAACACAAAAAACAATTTATAGATAAAGTTTATAAAAAAGAAAACTATAGAAGAATTACAAAAGAAGAAGCCTGTATGATACAAGGGTTTCCTAAAGACTACGTTTTACCTGTAACTAGAGCAAGGTGGATGAAATTGATTGGTAATAGTGTTTCAGTTCCTGTTATTCAAATGTTAAGTAAGGCAATAATTGATACAGGAGTTTTTGAAATCAACAGCAAAATTAATTTTAATACGTCCAATCTTCATAAATTGCAGACATTCCAACTTGGAAAAGAAGTTATTAATTCAATATAAAAAGGTCGGCTTGTAACACAAGCAATAGCTGGTTTCGGTGGTTTGCAAAGTTCTTCACTCGCATCAAGGTTTGTGTCAGTTTATATGTTCGTGCTACGAAATCATTTACAGGCAATAACAACGCACATAGTAACTATAATAATGGTTCATACACTAATTACCTAGTAATAAGTACTAAATACCTAATTCATGAACTACATAACATTAAAAAACAATCAAACCATACCGTTTTCGACTATACCCGAGTTGAATTATCAGAAATTTATGGAAAGCAATTTATTGTTTATGAATATGCCTGATAGTCATTGCGTTAATTACTATGGAATTCCTTTACGCGGAAGGGTTAAACTGGTTTGTTGCATTGCAAACGACTCCAAAAATGCTATTTATGTTTCATCTACAATATCTTACACTAACATAACCATACAATCGTTTACTGCTCATAATTTGGCGTTTGAACGATTTGAGCGAGAAATTTCCGAGAATTTCAACATTCAATACACCGATCATCCTTGGATGAAGCCTGTTAGGTATTCATCATTGCGCAATGATAAAAGTAAAACCATAGCTAACTATCCGTTTTTCGCTATCGAAAGCGATGAGCTACACGAAGTTGGCGTTGGTCCAATACATGCTGGAATTATTGAGCCAGGGCATTTTAGGTTTGTGTGCAACGGCGAGCAAATTCTTCATCTCGAAATGCAGCTTGGTTATCAACATCGAGGCATCGAAAACCTTTTTCTAGAAAAGGGAAAGATTTTACAACGAGCCACACTTGCCGAATCCATTGCAGGCGATACTGTTGTAGGGCATGCTACTGCTTTCGCAAATATTTGGGAGAGTTTGTGCGGTTACGAAACCGACGCCGATTTAGATTTCGCCAGGACATTGGCGTTGGAATTGGAGCGTATTGCCATTCATACTGGCAGTTTAAGCGCTCTCTGCGCCGATGTTGCCTACCAACTTGGAAGCTCAGTTTACGGTAGGCTTCGCACGCCAATTATCAATTATTTTCAAATTTGGTGCGGCAATAGGCTAGCCAAGGGCTTAATTCGCCCAGCGAAAACTAATTTTTCGTTCACTCGCAACCTTGCCAATCAATTGCTTAGTACGCTTAACAATTTCGAATCCGACTTTATTGAAATGAGCGACAAGCTCTTTAATCTTCCATCGGCACTGGCGCGGTTCGAGAAAACAGGCATAGTTACCGCCGAGCAGTCGCAATCGATAGGAACTGTAGGTATGTCGGCTCGCGCAAGTGGCGTAAATAGGGATATTCGGCATTCTCATCCGCATAACCGATACAATCATCTGCTGCATAACCCAATAATTAAGCTTAGCGGCGATGTATATGCACGTGCTATTATTCGACACGAAGAGATAATTCAATCGATAGGATACATACGTAACCTATTGGAAACCATACCTACAGCACCAAAATCGAGGAAAAATTTGCAATCTCCAATGCCCGATTCGTTTTCTATTTCGCTGGTTGAAGGCTGGCGAGGTGAGATATGTCATTGTGCTTTAACCGATTGCGATGGAAATTTAATGCATTACAAAATTAAGGATCCATCGTTTCATAACTGGATGGCATTGGCACTTTCGGTTCGTAATAACGAAATTTCAGATTTCCCTATTTGTAACAAGAGTTTCGATTTATCGTATTGCGGACATGATTTATGATGTGGAAAATGTGGAAATGTGGAGATGTGGAGATGTGGAAATTTCAAATTTCAAATTTCCGACTTTCTTACTCATTAGGCGAAAGTTGGCGATTTATTAGAGTTCTGTTTTTCTGCTGAGTTTTTAGTTATAAATATGTTAAAAACCTTAGAATAAATCAAATATACTAATTTTTCAAGATTTCTTTAACGATCCGAATATTTAGCCGAATTAAGCGAATAAATCCATATTTTATGGTGGTTAATAATTAGGAATGCGTCGTAAAAACTGATTTTGCGATAATGGTGATTTTAAAAAAGCTTTCGTTTCGTTACTAACAGCTTGAAATACTGTTCCTACCCAGAAATGACTATCAAAGTAAAAAGGTGAAACAAAGCTTTCAACAGTCGATAATGTTAGAAAGCTTCTAAACTTAAAGGGGGAGTCATTCTCTTGGAATGTATGTAAAAAGCCTTTGTAATTCGACATTATGTTATCATCACCATAAACTTTAACTGTTTGATAATAAGGGGCAGAAATGTTAATTTTATCATTTATAGCTGTTAGTGGGGTAATGCAAATTAAGGTGACTGGTGGAAGAAAACTCACTCGATCATTTTTATAAATACTTCCATTAATAATTGAGTTTGAATATGTTATTCGATCCGCATTGGCACTAATTTGCGATTCATCAATCCAATACGGAAATCTTTTGTTTTCTTGAATGAAAGCTGATTTACTCCAATCGATATAAACTGGAATATTGAGCTTATTATATACTTCAATTATAATTGGACAATTATCACCTTTAAAGCTGTATTTTATTCTTACAGTATCATTTTCAATAACATACGATTTTGAATCGTCCTGCTTATAATTACCTTTTATAGTTGCAACCTGGAAGGTATATGTGCAGCTAACTACTAATAATAGAGACGCTAAAGCAAGGAAAAGTTGTAAGTTAGATTTCATGGCGTTTATGAATTAGTTAAAAATTTGATTTAACATTTAGTATGATAACTTCTAACAAACTAAATATCAAAATTTATGCCATAAAAAAAGCCCCGTTTCCGAGGTCTTTAAATCTATTTCGTGTAATTGAGTTGCGATTGTCGCAGGTAACTTTTATATCGCCATAGCGCATTGCTTTGGGCTGCTGCAAACAGTTCGTCGGCTTCGGCCGGAAATGCCTTTTTAAGCGACGAGTAACGCACCTCCGAAAGAATAAATTCCTGAAATTTGCTCCAATCGGGCTCTTTCGAGTCGAGCTGAAATGGGTTCTGACCTTCATCTTCTAAAAGCGGATTGTACCTGTATAGTTGCCAGTAACCCGATGCAACTGCTAGTTTGCCTTCTTCCTGTGTTTTTCCCATACCTTGTTTTAAACCATGGCTTATACATGGCGAGTAGGCAATAATAAGCGATGGTCCTGGATATGCTTCCGCTTCCTTAACTGCTTTAAAATATTGACTATGATTGGCACCCATCGACACCTGAGCTACATAAACGTAACCGTAACTCATTGCCATCATGCCTAAATCTTTCTTACGGATGCGTTTACCCGAAGCAGCAAATTTAGCAATTGCTCCTACTGGCGTGGCTTTCGAGGCTTGACCGCCCGTGTTAGAATACACTTCGGTATCCATTACCAGAATGTTTACGTTTTCGCCCGAAGCAAGAACATGATCTAAACCACCAAATCCGATATCGTAAGCCCATCCGTCGCCACCAAATATCCACATCGATTTTTTGATGAAATATTGCTTAAGATCCAAAAGTTGTTGAGCTACTGCATTCTTCTCGTTACCTAAAGCTTCAATTACTTTGGCAGAAGCTATTTTCGACTTTTCGCCATCTTCCTTGCAATCGAGCCATTCAATAAATGTCGATTTTGTTTCGGCCGATACAGTTTCGAGGTTTTCAGTCATTAAACGCTCAACACGTTCGCGCAATTTTTTTCCACCGGTATAAAGTCCTAAACCATACTCGGCATTATCCTCGAACAACGAGTTAGCCCAAGCTGGCCCTCTGCCCTCTTTATTTGTTGTATATGGTGTTGAAGGTGCCGAGCCGCCATAAATCGACGAACAACCTGTTGCATTTGCCACAATCATGCGGTCGCCATAAAGTTGCGTAATTAGCTTTATGTATGGTGTTTCGCCACAGCCAGCGCAAGCACCCGAAAATTCAAATAATGGCTGAGCAAACTGGCTATTTTTAACTGTTTGATCCTTAGGTAATAATGTATCTTTATATGTTACGTACTTTGCCATATAAGCAAAGCGATCGGCCTCAACCAATTGCGTTTCAAGAGGCTTCATAACAAGAGCCTTAACTTTGGCAGGACAAACATCGGCGCAATTGCTACAGCCAGTACAATCGAGCGCACTAACCTGTATGCGGAAGTTTAATCCTTCGAGCTGCTTGCCAATTGGCTTTTTAACATCAGTACCGGCTGGCGCTCCAGCTAATTCAGAATCGTTAAGTAAAAATGGACGAATGGCTGCATGCGGGCATACATAAGCGCACTGATTACATTGAATACAATTATCGGAAATCCATTCGGGAACGTTTACCGCAATACCTCGTTTTTCATAAGCTGCAGTGCCAGCGGGGAAAGTACCGTCCTCACGTCCGCGGAAAGCGCTAACAGGAAGATCATCGCCTTTTAAACCGTTAATAGGGTTTACCACATTACGAATGAATTCAGGTATGCTAGTATCTTCAACCTCGTCTTTAAGTACAAGGGATTTCCATTCGGCAGGAATTTCTATTTTTTCGAAGTCGCTACCACGGTCAACTGCGGCATAATTCATCTTCACAACTTCTTCGCCTTTTTTGCCAAAATCCTTAAGAATAGCCTTCTTCATGTAATCTACCGCTTTTTCGAAAGGTATTACGTTAGCAATTTTGAAGAAAGCCGATTGCATAATGGTATTTGTGCGATTGCCTAAGCCAATTTCCTCGGCAATGGCGGTACCATTAATTATATAGAAGTTTATATTGTTGTTTGCCAAATACTTCTTAACACTATCGGGCAAGTGTTTTTCAACTTCCTTTATACTCCAAGTGCTGTTTAAAAGAAATGTACCGCCGTTTATTAACCCTTTAAGCATGTCGTATTTCTGCAAATAGGCAGGTACGTGGCAGGCAACAAAATCGGGCATATTTACTAAATAAGGCGACCTAATTGGCATATCGCCAAAGCGAAGGTGCGATACGGTTATACCGCCCGATTTTTTAGAGTCGTAAGCGAAATATGCCTGACAGTATTTATCGGTTGTGTCGCCAATAATTTTTATCGAATTCTTGTTTGCCCCAACAGTACCATCGGATCCCAAGCCATAAAATTTAGCCTGAAACGTGCCTTTGCAGGTCATATTTACTTCGGGTTTAATCGGAAGCGAAGTAAAAGTAACATCGTCGATTATGCCAAGGGTGAAACGGTTTTTAGGTTCGTTCATCTTCAAATTTTCGACCACCGAAAGAATTTGAGCCGGCGTAGTGTCCTTAGAGCTAAGACCATACCTACCGCCAATAATTAACGGGGCATTTTCTTTGCCATAGAATAAATCTCTAACATCAAGGTATAATGGTTCGCCATTTGCGCCTGGTTCCTTAGTACGATCGAGTACTACAATACGTTTGGCTGTTTTTGGAACAACCTTCATAAAATATTTTTCGGAGAACGGACGATATAGGTGAACGGTAACTAAACCAAGCTTTTCGCCTTTTGCAGTAAAGTAATCGATAACCTCCTTTATAGTTTCGGTAACCGAACCCATTGCAACAATCACATTTTCGGCATCGTGCGCACCGTAATAAGTAAATGGGTGATATTCGCGACCAGTAAGTTCGCTAAATTTCTGCATATACTCCTCAATAAGGTCGGGCAATGCATTGTAAAAACTGTTCGATGCTTCGCGCGATTGGAAATAAATATCGGGATTTTGAGCCGTACCGCGTGTAACCGGATGTTCAGGGTTAAGAGCGCGTAGTCGGAAGTTGCGTAAAGCATCTATATCTAGCATTTTAGCTAAATCGTCCTGTTCGCAAGCTTCAACTTTTTGTATTTCGTGCGATGTGCGAAAACCATCGAAAAAGTGCATGAAAGGCACGCGCGATTTTATAGCTGCAAGGTGAGCAATACTGCAAATATCCATAATTTGCTGAACGCTGCTAGTAGCAATCATTGCAAAACCTGTTTGACGTGTGCTCATAACATCGCTATGGTCGCCAAATATCGAAAGTGCCTGAGAAGCAAGGCTTCGTGCCGAAACGTGAAAAACAGCAGGAAGTAATTCTCCCGCCATTTTATACATGTTAGGTATCATTAACAATAATCCCTGCGAGGCAGTAAATGTTGTAGTTAACGCGCCCGATTGTAACGAACCGTGCATTGCACCAGCAGCACCTGCCTCCGACTGCATTTCGGTTACTTTCACAACTTCACCAAAAATATTTTTTTTATTTTGTGCCGACCATTCATCGACATATTCGGCCATGGTTGACGATGGCGTAATTGGATATATACAAGCCACTTCGCTAAACATGTAAGCAACGTGCGCTGCAGCATAATTTCCATCACATGTAATAAATTTTTTTTCCTTTGCCATATTTTATAAATTATTGTAATACAATGTTTTACTTTTAATATTTGAATAACAATCCAAACTTTAACAGATATTATCATCTGCAACTCCTTTATAGAAATCTTTGCCCATATTTCAACAAAATTTAGTTTGCTGAAATAAAAGCATTGTTTACGTATTTTTTTTTGAAAGGTTGGGAAGGTTTTTTTGTGTTAATCGCTATTCATCGATATAATGAATTCTTCGTTCGATTGAGTTTTAAGTATCCTGTCGCGAAGGAATTCCATAGCTTCAATTGAGTTCATGTCTGTTAAATGGTTTCGAAGAATCCATAATCGCTGAAGCATTTCTTTTTCGAGCAATAAGTCCTCGCGGCGAGTGCTTGAAGCCTGAATATCGACAGCTGGATATATACGTTTATTAGATAATTTACGATCGAGTTGAAGCTCCATATTGCCAGTACCTTTAAACTCCTCGAAAATAACATCGTCCATCTTGGAACCAGTGTCGGTAAGTGCTGTAGCAAGAATGGTAAGCGAACCTCCATTTTCGATATTACGAGCCGCTCCAAAAAATCGTTTAGGTTTCTGCAATGCATTAGCATCAACACCGCCCGAAAGCACTTTACCCGAACCAGGTGAAATGGTATTAAATGCACGCGCCAAACGGGTAATTGAGTCGAGCAATATAACAACGTCATGTCCACATTCCACCAATCGTTTAGCTTTTTCGAGAACAATGTTTGCCACACGTACATGGCGCTCGGCAGGTTCGTCGAATGTAGAGGCAATAACCTCGGCATTTACACTACGCGACATATCTGTTACTTCTTCAGGACGTTCGTCGATAAGAAGTACTATCATATACGCTTCGGGATGATTTTTAGCTATTGCGTTAGCTAACTCCTTAAGCAATACTGTTTTACCTGTTTTAGGTTGAGCCACAATTAAACCACGCTGCCCCTTTCCAATTGGTGCAAACATATCTACAATACGTACCGACAAGCTTGCGTTGTCGCCGCGAGTACAAAGTGTGAATTTTTCGTCGGGAAATAAAGGTGTGAGATAATCGAAAGGGACGCGATCGCGTATAAAATCGGGGCTACGTCCATTTATCTCTTCAACTTTAATTAATGGGAAGTATTTTTCGCCTTCTTTTGGCGGGCGAATAGTACCTTTAAGTGTGTCGCCAGTTTTAAGACCAAATAGTTTTATTTGGCTCTGCGACACATAAATATCATCTGGTGAATTTAAGTAATTGTAATCGGCCGACCTAAGAAATCCGTATCCATCGGGCATTATCTCTAAAACCCCTGAGCTAGTGATAATACCATCGAATTCGTAAGTTTTTTCCGCTGGTCGTCGTTCAATTGATTTGCGAGGTTGAAAATCGCGATCTACCTTTATTTCGAAGCCCGTATTTAATTTAATAGATTCCTCGTTGTTAGGCTCTTGGTTATCTATTTCTGCATTAAATTTGGTTTCGTTTTCTAATAGGTTTGAATGCTCATCAGGCGAAACCACAGGAAAATCATCGTCGTCACCTGAGTTATCGGTAATTGCTTCGGTATCAACAAATTTCTCCTTAACAAAGGGTTTCTTTTCCAAAAATTTAATTCGAGGAAAAACTCTCTTTTTTTCTACTTTTTCTTCTGTTAAAACTAATGGTGCTGAAGCTTCTTCAACCACAACATCCTCGGTTTTAACTTCTTTTACTGGTTCAACCTCTCTAATTTTAATTCTTTCTCTTAGTCTAGGCTTTTCAACTTTTTCATCGGTAGTAACCGAGGTTGAAGCTACCAGTACTTTACGCGGCTCCACCTTTTTAGGAACGGCATTTACAATGGCTTGCTGATCAAGAATCTTATAAATAAGCTCCTGTTTTTTTAATGATTCAACTTTTTTTATTTGCAACGTTTTTGCGATATCACGCAACTCGTTCAATAACTTCTTATTAAGTTCAAGAATGTCATACATATTACCAACGGTAAATTAAATTTAAAAAATAATGGATTTGCATTTAAGTGAGAAGCAGCATTAAAATAGATTGTAAAATACGAGATTTTTTATCGCAATCATCAGAATTTCAATACACGAGTAACTTTGAACAGTTAGGGGGAAATCCGATGCAAGTTTAAATATTTACTTGCTAATACCCAAAAAAAAAAGTGTTTTTTTTTATTGTTGCTTTAAATCAATTTTTTTACTAATTTAGATTGTTTAAATAATAAAACAAATACCCTCTATTACAGTTAATTAAGCTTTGATATTAAAAAGTGATTCAAATACTTACTCAAATATAATAAAATACATCGATAAAAAAAACTATTTCTTTTGCCTTACCAAGCCACTTTCTTTGTACTTAAATAACAAAAACTAATGAGGCAGCTAAAAATTATTAAACAGGTAACGAATCGGGAAACACCATCGTTAGATAAATATCTTCACGAAATTGGTAAGGTTGACCTTATTACAGGCGAAGAAGAAGTAGAACTGGCGCGCCGAATTAAACTAAATGATAATGAAGCACTTGATAGGCTTATAAAATCGAATTTGCGTTTTGTGGTATCGGTGTCGAAACAGTATCAAAATCAGGGACTTAGCCTACCCGATTTAATTAACGAAGGCAACCTCGGCTTAATAAAAGCTGCACAAAGGTTCGACGAAACACGCGGGTTTAAATTCATTTCGTATGCAGTTTGGTGGATTAGACAATCTATTCTTCAAGCACTTGCCGAACAAGCAAGAATAGTGCGGTTGCCATTAAATAAAATTGGTTCGATAAATAAAATAAATAAAACTTTTGCCGAACTAGAGCAACGATTTGAGAGAGAACCAACTATAAATGAAATAGCTCATAATTTAGAGCTTGCTCCAAGCGATATTAAAGATGCAATTCGAAGTTCGGGAAGACACGTTTCGATGGATGCACCATTAACTTTTGGCGAAGACGGTAATATGTACGATGTACTTTTAAGCACCGATTCTCCTAGTCCCGATAAAGGTTTGATTACCGAATCGCTTAGGCGCGAAATAGAACGTGCGTTATCGACCCTTACCTACCGCGAAGCCAGTATTATAAAGTTATATTACGGACTAAATGGCAAAAACCCAAATACTTTGGAGGAAATTGGCGAAGCATTTAACCTTACCCGAGAAAGAGTGCGCCAAATTAAAGAAAAAGCTATAAAACGCTTAAAGCAAGCCGCCCGATGTAAAATATTGAAAACATATTTGGGGTAAAATACAATTAAAAGATAAGGTTTGTAAAGAGAAAGGGGGATTGTAATTCCCCTTTTCTATATATTTGTGCCTAAAAATATTTTAACATTATGCCTCATCTTATATCTGCATCTATCCTTAACGCCAACTTTATTCAACTAGAACGCGAAATTGAGCTGGTTAACGCTAGTTCGTGCGATTGGTTTCATCTCGACATTATGGACGGGGTGTTTGTTCCAAATATATCATTTGGGTTTTCAATTATTGAGCAAATAAAAAAATATGCTAAAAAGCCATTAGATGTACACCTTATGATTGTTAACCCCGACAATTATATTAACCGCTTTCGCGATTCGGGTGCTGACATATTAACAGTTCATTACGAAGCCTGTCCCCATCTGCACCGAACTATCGACACTATAAAGTCGCTAGAAATGAAAGCTGGTGTTTCGCTAAACCCGCACACCCCTATTAGTGTTTTAGACAATATTATAAGTGATGTAGACTTGGTACTGCTAATGACCGTAAATCCAGGCTTCGGAGGTCAAAAATTCATTCAAAATTCGTTCAACAAAATCGAAAAATTACGACAATTAATTTCTGCAAAAAAGTCGAATGCTATTATTCAGGTCGATGGTGGCGTTGATAATTCGAATGCCCGCGCATTGGTTGATGCAGGTGTGGATGTAATTGTTGTTGGTAGCTATATTTTTAAATCGGAAAAACCATTGCAAGCAATTACCGCGTTAAAAAAGCTAGAATTTTCGTAAAAATAGATTACCTTAACACCTTAAATTGCTGAAATTATGATTACTATCCTCAACAAGAACAACTCAATTTTTAATCAATACATTACAGAAATTCGCGACCATAATGTGCAGAAAGACAGCATGCGATTTCGTCGTAATTTGGAACGGATGGGCGAAATTATTGCTTACGAAATAAGTAAAACACTCATTTACACTAAACAAGAGATTCAAACGCCACTTGGCATAGCCGAGGAAAATGTTTTAACTAACTATCCTGTAATTACATCGGTGTTACGCGCAGGTCTTCCGCTACATCAAGGATTGTTGAACGTATTCGATAAATCGCCAAACGGATTTGTTGCAGCCTACCGTAATTACGAAAAAGACGGAACATTCAATATAAATGTTGAGTACGTTTCGTGTCCCGACATAAACAACAAAGTACTTATTATTACCGATGCTATGTTGGCTTCGGGGTCGTCGTTGGAGCTAACATATCACGCATTACTCGAGAATGGAACACCAATACATACCCATATTGTTGCGTTAATAGCTAGTAAAGAAGGTCTTAACTATCTTCGAAAAAAATTACCCGAACAAAAAATTAGCATTTGGGTTGGCGCTCTCGACGACGAGCTTACTGTAAAATCGTACATTGTTCCTGGCTTGGGCGATGCTGGCGATTTAGCATTTGGGGTTAAAAATAATTTGTAATGTCGATTTTTTAATAGCTCTGGCATAAATGCCAGAGAAAATGATTATAGAAAAATGGGCTTTAGCTCAAATAATATATTGATATTTAGGCTAAAAGCGTATTTTTTGTTTGTTTTTAAACGAACTAAAGCTCGTTGCTAATCAAAAAACAAACCGCATGAATCCTAATTAATTGCAAACTATTTAACTAACACTCAGGTTAATGTTGTGTTGCTGCATAAGCTTCCGTATATTAAGTATTGCATATCGCATGCGCCCCAAAGCCGTATTTATCGATACATTTGTTTGGTCGGCAATCTCTTTAAAGCTTAAATCGCCATAATGGCGCATGAGTATAATTTCTTTTTGCTCGGGTGGTAACTGATCAATAAGTTTTCGCACATCGTTCATTACCTGAGTATTTATCATTTCCTGTTCAACATTAGCGTCCGAATACTTCGACGAATTGAAAACATCCATTTCAAAATCGTCGTTACTACGAATGTTTAACTGTTTTTCTCGCCTAAAATGGTCAATAATAAGATTATGAGCAATGCGCGTTATCCACGACAGTAGCCTACCATTATCTTGGTATTTTCCTTCTTGCAGCGATTTAATAACTTTTATAAATGTATCCTGAAAAATGTCTTCGGCAAGATGCTTATTTCTAACAGTTAAATAAATGTACGAATACAGTTTGGTTTTGTATCGGCAAATTATTTCTTCTATTGCATCGTTGTCCCCAAATATGAACTTCGAGACAAGTTCATTATCAGTAAACTCAATCGTTTTCAAAACTACCTCCTATGTAAATTGTTAACTTGGTAGAAATGTGGCGATAAGCGTCCCTCCTTATTAAATTGGTTAATAACTATTTTGGAGCTGCAATTAAATGAAAATTTATATATAATCAAAACAATTACCTTTGCTAAATCATTTTTTTTTTGTAAATTTAATCAAATTATATCATTGGAAGCTAATAACGACAAAGATTGTATTGTTTTGCGAGGTGTAAGAGTAAACAATCTTAAAAATATAAGTATTTCTATTCCACGCGATAAATTTATTGTAATTACAGGGCTTAGCGGGTCGGGCAAGTCGTCGCTGGCATTCGATACTATTTATGCCGAAGGGCAGCGAAGATACGTGGAAAGCTTGTCGTCGTATGCGCGTCAGTTTTTGGGACGAATAAATAAGCCCGAAGTCGATTTTATCGATGGCATTCCGCCCGCAATTGCTATCGAACAGAAGGTTAACACGCGTAATCCTCGATCTACTGTTGGTACATCAACCGAAATATACGATTACCTGAAATTGCTGTTTGCCCGCATTGGCGTTACATACTCGCCTATTTCGGGTGAAGTAGTTAAAAAAGACAGCGTTACCGATGTTGTAAACTATATTACTTCGTTCGCCGACGATATTTCTATACTCATACTTTGTCCACTAAATAAAACGAAGGATAAACATTTTCACCAGTACTTGGAAGTGTTACTAAATCAGGGCATTACCCGTATTGAAATAAATGGCGAAGTTCAAAAACTCGATAAGGTTCTTACAAAATACAAAACCTTTACCGATGACCTTCAAATAAACTTGGTTATTGATCGAATTAGGCTGAATAACGACGAAGACTCGCTTAGCCGTTATGCCGATTCCGTTCAAACAGCATTTAACGAAGGGCATGGCGAGTGTATAATTCGTGTTTTAGACGAAAAGAAACCTGAGTGGCGACATTTTTCGAACCGTTTTGAATGCGATGGACTTGAATTTGAGGAACCTAACGTGCACATGTTTGGGTATAATAGTCCATACGGCGCTTGCACGCGTTGCGAAGGATACGGAAAAGTAATAGGAATTGATGAAGAACTGGTAATTCCCGATAAAAATCGCTCTATTTTTGAAGAAACTGTGGCCTGCTGGAAAGGCGAAAGCATGAGCTTTTACAAAGATCAGTTTATAAAACAAGCCATCAAATACGATTTTCCTTTGCATAGAGCATACTTTGAGCTTACCGAAAAAGAACAAAATATGCTTTGGCATGGAAACAAGCAGGTAGAAGGGATATATAGTTTTTTTGCACAATTAGAGGAGAAGAAGTTTAAAATTCAAAACCGCGTAATGATAGCCCGTTACAGCGGTAAAACTACTTGCCCCGATTGCAAAGGTTCGCGGTTACGAAAAGACGCTGGTTATGTAAGGATTAGCGAAAAAAACATTCAGGAATTAGTATTAATGCCTGTAGATGAGTTATATAAGTTTTTTAGCGAAATTCAATTAACCGATTATCAGCGAAGTATAGCCAGTCGTATTTTAGTTGAAATTGACAACCGTTTGGAATTTCTTAACAATGTAGGGTTAGGGTATTTAACGCTAAATCGTTTATCATCAACGCTTTCGGGTGGCGAGTCGCAGCGTATTAATTTAGCTACTTCGCTAGGTAGCAGTTTGGTTGGGTCGTTATACATTCTCGACGAACCTAGTATTGGGCTTCATTCGCGCGATACAAAGCTACTAATTAAGGTTTTACGCAAACTTCAGCAGCTAGGCAATTCTGTTTTGGTTGTTGAACACGACGAGGAAATTATTCGCGCCGCCGATCAAATTATCGACATCGGACCATTGGCTGGCCGACTTGGTGGCGAGGTTGTTTTTCAGGGCAACGATAAGGATTTGATAAGGTCGAATGCCAGTCTTACAGCACATTACCTAACAGGAAAAGAAAAAATTCAAGTACCCTCAATACGACGTAAATGGAATAATTTCCTCGAAGTTGTTGGAGCTAGGGAGAACAACCTAAAACGAATAAATGTTAAGTTTCCTCTAAATGTTTTGTGCGTGGTTACTGGAGTAAGTGGTTCGGGAAAATCTACTTTAGTTCGAAATATATTGTATGCAGCTGTTAATAGGCATTTTAACGAGTTTAACGAAAAGGTTGGATCTTTCGACACTCTTACAGGCGATTTGCACATGATAAAGGGCGTTGAGTTTGTCGATCAAAACCCTATCGGAAAATCATCTCGATCAAACCCTGTTACATACAGCAAAGCCTACGACGAAATTCGTAAGCTATATTCCGAATTACCAATATCAACCCAACATAACTTAAAACCGTCGCATTTTTCGTTTAATGTTGATGGTGGTCGTTGCGAAGAATGCCAAGGCGAAGGCGAAATTAAGGTAGAAATGCAATTTATGGCCGATGTTAAGCTTGTTTGCGAAAGCTGCCACGGGCGAAGGTTTAAGGAGGAAATACTCGAAGTTCGACATCGAAGTAAGAGCATTTTCGATGTTCTGGAAATGACTGTAGAAGAAGCAATTGAGTTTTTTAACGAAAAAAAGGGTACAACCGAAAAGCGGATAGTTCAAAAGTTACAGCCATTGGCTGATGTTGGGCTTGGTTATGTTAAGTTAGGACAGTCGTCGAGTACTTTAAGCGGCGGAGAAAGCCAACGCGTAAAGCTGGCCTCGTTTCTCGGACACGAAAAAAGCATGCAACCTACTTTGTTTATTTTCGACGAGCCAACAACAGGCTTGCATTTTCACGATATTCGAAAATTGCTCGATGCATTTCAGGCACTAATCGAAAACGGACACTCCATAATAGTTATAGAGCATAATATGGAAGTAATTAAATGCGCCGATTGGGTTATCGACCTAGGCCCTGAAGGCGGAAAAGCCGGTGGCAACATAGTATTTGAAGGTACGCCAGAAGGCCTAGTGAAACACATAAAATCGTACACAGGGCAGTTTTTGGAAGAAAAGCTCTAACACAAAAATATTTTTGATTTTCTATTTTTGATTTTCTTGTGTCTTACGTCTTGTATCTTGCATCTTATGTCTTGTATCTTTTATCTTATGTCTTGTGTCTTGTGTCTTACGACTTATGTGTCTTACGACTTTACTTGCCAAACACCTTTGTTAAAATATCGCCAACAGCGTCGGTTACCCATTTCCAAGGGTTTCGTCGTATATCACGTTCTTGCTCACCCACTTTCACGAAAAGGCCATCGAGTGCTTTGCCTGTAACATATTTGCTAAGGTTTACATTTACTTTATGCAAACCAAGCAAGTTAAACACATCCAAATCTACAACCTTATTATAAGCTCCAGTAAGGTCCGTCCATGCCGTATTAGTTGTAAGATTGCCAAGTAGAGGCTTATCTAACGATATGTTAATTGGGATTGCAAATGCAGTAGCAAGGTCGTCGTAAGTATTACTTATAAGATACTGCGTTGCAGCTGTTGAGTCGAAAACACCAGTGCTTTTTAGTTGTTTTCCAGGGTTTGTGCCGTTTAAAATCGACAACCCATCGGTTATTGAAAGCGAAGTAATCGATTTCTTTAAAATAGGAGTTGCAGATTGGGCAGCATCCTCGGCCGAACGGTTCATTAGTGTTACTAACTTGTCGAGCAAAACATCACCGCCAGGTATTAAATTAATATTGTTTGCAATTATTTGAGCTTCAGGTGGTAGTAATATTTTAATAGCTTCGTCCTTCAAATAGCCATTTGATGCCGAGGTAATTGTAACTGCCGAGTCTGTTCCTACTTCAAGTGCAGTTTTTAACCCTTTTACAATATCGTCGGTACCAGATACTGTATCGGTTTCCTGCAATAAGTCGCACGATGTTAAACACATAGCGCATACAAGTATACATCCAAATAATTTATATTTCATAATAATGGTATTTTAAAAATTTCGAAAACTGCTGAATGATACGAAAAAGGGCGCAATTTGTTATAACAAAAAAAGGGGCAACAATGCGCCCCCTTATTGTATAGTAAGTTATATTATTTATTGTCTTTAAAGCCAAACATAATTGCCACGCAACCACTTATAATGTCGGAATCGGCCTTTTTCTTGTCTTGAGCTGGTATTTTCACAACAATTTTAAGTTGTTTGCCCGACTCAACTTTAAAATCCCATGTTCTAGCCATATTGTGGTCTTTGTTATCGTATAAAACGTTTCTGTCGGCATCAATCACTTTAAACTCAACTGAAGGAAGTGCATCCGACCCACAAACGGCAATGCGGTATTCTTGATCGGGGAAACAGGTTTTGTACAATTCAGCCTCTTCGCCTTCACTAAGTATTGCGGCATGGTAATTACCATCGTGAATATATGGGATAAGTTCGAGTTTGCAAATTTGCTTTGCAAAGCCTTTGCACTGAGCAGAAACCCCTACTAATGCTACTATCGAAATTATTAATGCTAAAATAATAACTGGTAATGTCCTTTTCATAATTGCGAAAATTTTAGAGCGTAAAATTATTTCTAATAGTTTTTACAGTTTCTTTAAGTTCGTTAAAAACTTCAGAAGTAACATCCGATGATGAGGTTGACTTAAGTGTTGTAACTTTAGTCTTTTCGTCAACAACTGGTTGAATTTTGCTTGATTTTATAGTTATTTTGTCGTAAACCTTTTTAAGCTCATTAATCTGTATCGAAACATTTTGAATATCAGCATTATCCTTATTGCTTTCCATGAGTTTAATTACCATTTCGAGCGATAGTTTTTGATCGACAATACGGCTAACTATTTTGCTATCGATTTCAGCTACATCGCCTGATAACTGGGTGGCAATGTATAAACCTTCTATCCAACCACCTATCAGCGAAATTGTTGCAAGTGGCTGACGATCATTTTCTTTTAGGAAAGCGGTTGTTGACATAAACGTTTCCGAAATTATATCGAGTATTATATCGCGGTTATTAATATTTTCCTCTAACCTGTCGATTGTCGATTTATTAATTGCATCGGTTATGCCCAATCCATCGGCCATTTTCTTCGATGCTTCCATATATTTTATGGTAGTTTGTGCTTGGTCGAAAAGACTGGCGTAGCTAAGATCGGTAATGTAAATACCCATACTTATTGCCATACTACGGTTTGTGGTGTACTTGGTTACATTGGAAAGCGGGTTTAAAAGCTTTTCGCTGTAATTAGCCCCTGCCGATTTTATCATAAGCGCCGATTCGAGAGGCGAAGGCAATGAATAGAAGATTTGCTTCGCATGACTGATGTCGGTAAATATATCGCGCTCTAGCTCGGTAGAATCGACAGATATTTCCGTTGAGTTGTTTTTACTTCCGCCAGAACAGGATGTTAAACAAAACGCAACCCCAATGATGATGGGCGCAGATACAAACAATTTTAGTTTAAGCAACATAAGCTTTTAGTTTATTAAACAGAATCAATCAATGACTTAGTTTACTAGTAGTAAAATTAATACTTTTTTTAATAATACAAAATTAGAAATATTGATGAATCTTTTACATAATGCATCATTAAATCGTAAAAAAATATCAACATTTCAAAGAATAAGTGGGTATATACCTAGTTTTTAGCGGTTTAAATGTATAGTTAATATGTGTAATAGTTTTAATTTAATTGGTATTGAGTGTTATAGGAAACTAACTTGACCTTTCAAATAGGCTTGCATTAATTAGTGTCAATCCGTAATGTCTTTTTTTTGATTAGCAACGAGCTTTAGCTCGTTGAAAAA
>JANYAP010000127.1 GCA_025361285.1 Bacteroidales bacterium
GCAGGAACAATTACTTGGACAAACGAAAAATACGATGCTGCCAACGGAAAGCCTGCTGCACACCCAAATGCTCGCTTTACAGCACCTGCATTTCAGTGCCCTGTAATTGATAATGAATGGGAAAACCCAGCTGGTGTTCCAATTTCGGCAATATTATTTGGTGGTCGTCGCCCTGGTACATTACCATTGGTTTACGAAGCATTCGATTGGAACCACGGTGTGTTTATGGGTTCAATCGTGGGGTCGGAAGTTACTGCTGCCGCTATCGGCTTAAAAGCAGGCGTACGTCGCGATCCATTTGCAATGTTACCGTTCTGCGGATACCACATGGGCGATTATTTTGGCCATTGGGTTAAAATGGGCGAAATTGCTAAAGATAAAACCAAATTGCCTAAAATATTCAATGTTAACTGGTTCCGTAAGAGTGCCGAAGGTAAATTTTTATGGCCAGGTTATGGCGACAATATCCGCGTACTTAAATGGGTTTTCGAACGTGTTGAAGGTACTACCGATTCCGATAAAACAGTAATAGGTTATGTACCTAAAGCCAACGCCATTGATATTAGTGGATTAAGCGGAGTAGCCGAAAAAATGGCCGAGCTTTTAAAAGTTGATAAGAACGATTGGAATGCCGAAATAGAGCTAGTAAAAGAGCACTATGCCAAATTCGGAAATCGTTTACCAAAAGAAATGCAAACCCAGTTCGACAGTTTAATTGAACGAATTGCTAAAGCATAAGTATTGAAGTTATATCTTTAAAAAGCCGCTCAATTATGGGCGGCTTTTATTTTTTAAGATGATAAGTATCACCCCAGAAGGTAATAATTACAACTAAAAAACCCGTTAATTTGTAGTGTTTTGAGCCTAAAATTTGTTTAATAGGCAGTTTATGCTTTACTTTGCAAATCATTATTTAACGCTAATACATGGAAATCAACATATTAACCATTTCGCTTTTTATTTGTGCCTATTTATTTGGCTCCATACCAAATGCAGTTTGGATAGGAAAAACGTTTTACGGAATCGACGTGCGCGAGCATGGCAGTAAAAATGCAGGTAGCACCAATACTGTTCGGGTACTTGGCTGGAAAGCAGGTTTACCAGTATTGCTATTAGATATTATTAAAGGAGCAGCCGGGGTAAATTTAGTTTGGTTTGCTGGTTACACTCCTGGCATTGAGGCTTTTGTAAATTTACAGCTTTTTTTAGGCGCATTTGTGGTAATAGGTCATATTTTTCCTGTATTTGCTGGTTTTAGAGGCGGTAAAGGTGTTGCGTCGTTGTTCGGCATAATACTTGCAATTGCACCATTTCCTACATTAATAGCGTTTGCAATATTTCTTGTAGTGCTATTTACCACCAAATATGTATCGTTAAGCTCAATGGTGTCGGGCTTTGCATTTCCATTACTAATAATGTTCGTTTTTAAAACACCAATACAATCGCTTATTATTTTCTCGTTAGTGGTTGCTGTACTTTTATTAATGACACACCAAAAAAATATTGAACGGTTAATCCGTAAAGAAGAGTCGAAAGCTAGTTTTTTGTTTAAGAAGAAAAAGTGAGTTGTAATTACGTTAGTGGTAAGATAGTTAATTGTTTGCGTATGTGGTATTGCCTGTAAATGATATTTTGGCATTTGAAATAATGCAAAATAGATACCTTATATATCCATAGTGCTATTTTATATTGAAAAACTGATAGTTAGGTAAACGATTATCGATATTTTGTAAAGAAAACAACTATGTTTTTAACATTTATGCCACATTCAAACAAATATATCCGAGTTAATATTATATTCGCATATTAAAATGTTAAGGGTATGCCGAAAACCTTATAGAGTAGGCAAAAAACTAAAATAAAATATATGAAAAGGGTATTTATTTCAGTCGCCATATTATTTGGCTCATTTACAATTAATGCTCAAGACCAAGAAAAATATTCTGTTGATTTAAATTTTGACCCAGCAGCAATTTTCGATGCAAGCGCAGGCTCAATGTTTACTATGCCTTACATAAAAGCACGTTATTTTGCTAATTCCAACCTTGCCTACCGATTAGGCTTAGGCTTAGAAATTTCGAGCGAAACTAATAATAGCATGGGAGGTTCTTCAGGTAAAGAAAAGTTATATATAAAAGAAGGCAGGTCAACGATTTCTTTTGCTCCAGGCTTTGAAAAACAAATGGGTACAGGTAAGTTAAAAGTTTATTTGGGTGCAGAACTGCCTATAGCAATTGGATCTCAAACAAAAGAAAATAAAACTTGGAATTATGGATCAAACGCTGCCGAAATAGAAAAAACTAAAAATGGTTCGTTTAGTTTTGGCATAAACGCAGTAATTGGTTTTGATTATTACGTATTCAATAATTTATATGTGGGAGCCGAATTAACTCCTGGCTTTTCCACTACAAAATATTCTGACACTAAAGTTGGCGGCGTAGTTGTGGATTATGGCAACTCTAATATGAGTTTCGGTCTATCTTCTTCATCAGGTCTTCGCATTGGCGTTAGATTCTAGAACTTAGCAAATGTGTAAATGTGTAAATGTGTAAATGTGTAAATGTGTAAATGAGGAAATGTGTAAATGTGTAAATGAGGAAATGAGGAAATGAGGAAATGTGCAGATGAGTAAATGAGAAAACTTATCTTCCCATCTGAAATTTGTAATTTCCTCATTTTCACTCCTCACATTTTCATATTTTACATTCTCTCATTTGTAATTTCCTCATTTTCATATTTTCACATTTGCATTTGTAATTTCCTCATTTTCACTCCTCACATTTTCATATTTTACATTCTCTCATTTGTAATCTGAAATTTGCACATTTGTAATTTCCTCATTTTCATATTTTCACATTTGCATTTGTAATTTCCTCATTTTCACATTTTCCCATCCTCTCATTTGAATTTGTAATTTGCACATCTGTAATTAGTATTCCCCTCAAAATTATCTCAACAGTTTCATAATATTTTATTAGATAATTAACAAAAAAAAACCTACATTTAAAAGAAGATAATCGAAATTACTGATATTATTAAAAGCCACGTAATTACGATTTTTGATTTTTTTTTTAGTAAGTTAATAATTGTTTCTTTAAAATAAATGCAAAATGAAACCTTACAAAGTAGATAGTTTGAATTTAAGCAGCGTCGAAAAACGTTTTTTCGAATTAAGTGGAGTGAAGACCATTTCCACCAAAACACCTTATATTACAGTCGATAATTTTCCAAAGCTTGGTTTTTTTACCGCTTTGCGTTTCTTGGAATGGGTATCGGAAAACCCCGAAGGTGTTATTAGTCTACCTACCGGAAAAACCCCTGAATATTTTATTTGGTGGACAAAATATCTGCTCGAAAATTGGACAAATACTAAAGGTAAAAAAACTAGAGAAGAATACGGACTTGTTGTTGATAAAAAACCTTCGTTTAGCGGGTTGAAATTTGTGCAGATTGATGAATTTTACCCAGTTAATTCGCAACAGCACAACAGCTTCCATTACTATGTTAACGAGTTTTACATTAAAGGTTTTGGTTTAGACCCTAAGCAAGCACTATTAATTAATTCCGATACTATTCCTTTGTGGGAAGGGAAACATTTTTCGGAGGTTTTTCCCGACAGCTTGGTTGACTTATCGTTACGCTATCGCGAAGCAAAAACCAGAAAAGAGCAGGAGCAACAAAAATCTATCTTTCTTATTGATGATTGGTGTTCGGAATACGAAAACAACATTCGCAAAGTAGGAGGAATAGGCTTTTTTCTTGGAGGTATTGGTCCCGATGGACATATTGCATTTAATACTCGCGGGTCCGACCATCACTCAACATCGCGCTTAACAGCCACAAATTTCGAAACACAAGCCGTGGCAGCTGGCGATTTAGGCGGAATTGAGATATCGCGTCATCGGTTGGTTATAACCATCGGTTTGGAAACAATAACATATAATAAAGATGCCGTAGCCGTTATATTTGCGGCAGGCGAGGCAAAAGCACAAGTTATTAAAAATGCGTTGGAAAGCGAGCCATCTGTTCTATATCCGGCCACAGTGTTGCAGCGTATACCTAATAGCCGATTCTTCCTTACACGAGGTGCGGCATCGCTTTTGGACGATAGTATCGAAAGTTTTTATCAAACTGGCGAATGGACTCAGGACAAGACTGAACGTGCAATTATCGACCTTTGCAAAAAAAGTAATAAATATGGACATCATTTGCAAATGGAGGATTTAAAAACTGACCCTCACTGTAAGTTGATACCTAATTTAAACAATAATACTGTGCAAGAGGTAATTGACTCTATTAGAGTTAAATTGGAACACGGCTTAAAAATCGAAACTGGTCAAACCTATTACCACACAGGGCCGCACCACGACGATATTATGCTAGGTTTGATGCCAGCCATAACTACACAGTTGCGTCCAGATGATAATCAATCGCATTTTTCGATTTTAACTTCTGGGTTTACCGCTGTTACCAATCAGTTTATTTATGAATCGTTGCTCGACACAAAGCGGCATTTGGAAGATGGACACATACAAATGACTAAATTCCCCGACTTTTACGAAAGCGGTTATAAATACAAGTGGGACAAGGATGTTTATCATTTTTTAACAAAAGTTGCTTCAGGCGAACCCCAAGAGAGAAAACGTGGTCTTTCGCACCGATTAGTTAGGGCTATAGTTGAAATTTGGGGCGTTAAGAGTACCGATGAATTGCGCGATACCATAAATAGTATTTTGGCAACATTACGTACAAGTTACGATGGCCAAAAAAACCCGCCTAAGATTCAGAAAATGAAAGGTATGGTTCGTGAGTTTGAAGAGGAATTGGTTTGGGCGCATTTTGGTGTACAGGTTAAAAACGTACATCATTTAAGGTTAGGTTTTTACACTGGCGACATTTTTACAGAACAACCTAACAACGAGCGCGATGTAGCACCAATTTTAAAACAGCTAAAGGAAATTAAACCAACAGTAATAAGCTTAGCCTTAGATCCCGAAGGTAGTGGACCCGATACACATTACAAGGTGCTTCAGGCCATTGCTAATGCAGTACGCTTGTGGAGCAAGGAAGAAGATTTGTCGAATCTGCGAATTTTGGGTTACCGAAATGTTTGGTACAAGTTTCACCCAGCCGATGTGAATGTAATAACGCCTATAAGTTTGAATTCACTCAATGTTTTAGATAAATCGTTTACCGACTGTTACTTAAGTCAAGTAAATGCTTCTTTTCCTAGTTACGAGCTCGATGGAAAATTTAGTGCATTGGCTCAGCAAATTTGGGTTGATCAGCTTAATATGATACAGTTACTATTAGGAAAGGATTATTTTTATACCAGCGCTATTTCGAAACTAAGAGCTTGCCATGGTTTGTTGTTTCACAAAGAGATGGGAGTGGAGGAATTTCTGAAAGAAGCCCGCGATCTCGAAAAGTCGATGGAAGGTATGGTTTTATAGAGTTGGACACAAATACCCATGGTTTGATTAAAAAAACTAATAAGACGCCAAAGTCTGATATCGAGAAGCTGAAGAAAGAACGAGCAGGTATTTTAACGAAGTACTGTAAGTAATGCGATATGAAAACAAAGAATTATAAAACGCTTGGGGAGTTAGAAGATAAATATTTTGGAAAATTGGGTACAAGTGAAAGAGAACAATATGAATTTGAGCTTTCAATGGATATTTTAGGAGAAAAATTGAAGCAAATTCGAAAGGAACAACAATTAACTCAAGAACAATTGGGTAATATTATTAGAGTTCAGAAAGCACAGATTTCCAAACTTGAAAGTGGAAATAATAGTGCGACAATTTCTACAGTATTAAAAGTATTTCACGCTTTAAAAGCTAAAATAAAATTCAGAATTGAGATTGAGGAGTCAAAAGAATTAATTGTAGCATAATTAATTGATAATGTGATTACGCGGATAGAAACAGATTACACATAGATCTGTTTTGTCCGCGTTTTGTTTTGCAAAATATTGAAATCTATTATGTTCGTAATCTCAATAAATTTTATGTAATTTAGGGTTCAAAATAATTGTAACATCAATATGGATAATATATTAGTAATTGGTGCGGCAGGGCAAATAGGCTCGGAACTAACTATTGAGCTTCGCAAAATTTATGGTTCCGAGCATGTATTTGCAACCGATATTAAGCAAGCCTCAAAGGATATTGTTGATGGCGGGCCGTTTCAAATATTAGACGTGTTGGACGATAAACGGCTCATTCACTTTGTTATACGTCATAAAATAACGCAAATATATCATCTAGCTGCCGTACTTTCGGGCAATGCCGAGCGTATTCCTATTCAGGCATGGAATATAAACATGGAAAGCCTTATGAATATTCTCGATCTTGCAAAAGAGGTTGAAGACATAAAAAAGGTGTTCTGGCCGAGTTCAATTGCTGTGTTTGGTCCAACAACACCGCGTGTAAATACGCCGCAATTAACTGTTATGGAGCCTCGTACGGTTTATGGAATAAGTAAACAAGCCGGAGAAAGATGGATTGAATATTACAATAGACGCTACAAAGTAGATACGCGCAGTATCCGGTATCCAGGGCTTATAAGTTTTAAAACCGAAGCTGGCGGTGGCACTACCGACTATGCTGTCGAAATTTTCTACGATGCTGTAAAATATGGGATATATGAATGTTTTTTAACAGAGAACACTCGTTTACCTATGCTTTTTATGGCTGATGCAATTAAATCGACTATTAATTTGATGGAGGCCGACAGTTCTAAGCTTTCTATTAAAACAAGTTATAATTTGGGAGGCATAAGCTTTTCACCAGAGGAACTGGTTAACGAAATACGAAAGCACATTCCGCTGCTTAAGATTACATATAAGCCCGATTTTAGGCAGGCTATTGCCGACTCGTGGCCACAAAGCATCGACGATTCGGTGGCTCGACACGATTGGGGGTGTAATTTTACATACAATCTAGCGAAATTAACTGAGGTAATGATTAATGAGGTAAGAAAAAAGTATGAGATTTAAAAAAGGTTAAAAGGCACATTAGTAGATAAATAAATTAAAAATACCGTAACCTAGTTGTAGTAGAGCTTAGAAGTCGTCCACCTTTTTCTCTAATTATAAGCTCCACTTTTTTATATTTACGTAGCGTTGTATCGTTCAAATAGAAGCGTTCAAAATCGACTTTGAAATCGTAATTTGTTCGTGGATAAAGGGTTAAAGGGAATTGATTGCCTTGTTTGTTTCGAATAATAAACTTTCGCGACGAAAATGCATCGTAAAATTTTATTTCGGGAGCATCAATTTCAACAGGTAATTTACCACTACTTTCAACTGTAACATTTAGCTCTAAATAAGGTTTTTTTACAAGTCGGGTGCGTACATAAACTTTTTTGTACCTCTGCTTGGGACTAATCCCTGTTATTAGCCAAATTGCCAAAAACAGCACCAACAAGCCGAACAACATAATAATGCTAAGTTTACTAGGCTCGCCTAATAATACAATGTAAGCATAGGCTAGTAAAATAGGCATTAATGTTTAATAATAAGTTTTTGTTTCGGTGGAAAAACTAACGAAATAACAATGCAAATAGTTAATGTTCCAATAATTACAAAAAGGGAGTAAATTGATTCGAAACCAATTTTGTCGAGCCAAGAATGGAAAAGAAGTTTAAAACCAACAAACACTAGCAGAAACGCTATTCCAATCTTCAAATAGTGAAACAAGTTAACCACGCGCATAAGCATAAAGAACAATGTTCGTAAACCTATTATAGCGAATACGTTAGAGAAAAAAACGATATATGGGTCGCGAGTTACTGCAAAGATGGCTGGTATGGAATCGGTAGCAAATATAACATCGGTAACTTCAATAAGTATCAGCACTATAAATAATGGAGTCATGTAAAGTTTTTTTTTCGATCGCACAAAAAAGTAACCATTAACATTGCGGGGAAACACATTGGTATATTTGGAAAGAAACTTTACAAGCCAATGATCTTTCGGTTCAATTTTCTCGTCTTCGTTTCGTTGAATAAATATTTTTATTCCGGTAAATATAAGGAATGCTCCAAACACGAGTAATATCCACTCAAAACGCTGAATAAGAGCAGCCCCAGTAAATATAAACATAAACCTCAAAACAATTGCGCCCATAATGCCCCAAAAAAGTATCTGCTTGTAATATTTTTCGCGTACCGAAAATGCACTAAGTATTAGCATTATAACAAACACGTTATCCATCGATAGTGTATATTCGATAAGGTAGCCCGTAATGAACTCCATGCCCATATTTTTACGATATATTTCGAGGCTATTATCGAAACTAGCCATATCGAGCTTTAACTGAGGCGCATACTGTTGCTGCAATGCTTTAAGATGCTCAAAATCGGTTACCCCATGAAATCGGTCGCCGAAATAAAGAATAAAAATGTAGAACAGCAACGCCATCGATACCCAAACCCCTGTCCATATCGAAGCCTCCTTGAACGAAATAATGTGCGAATTTTTGCCAATTACTGTCAAATCGAATATGAGAATACTAACAATTGCAATGCTAAATATTCCAAAATACAAAGCTTCCTGACTGATTTCCATGGATTTTTAAATATAATTATGCTAATAAACGAAATAATAAAAATAACCCTCCTGAAACCAAAATGGTAACTGGTAAGGTAATTAGCCAAGCTATAAGTATGCCTTTTACTGTTTTCATCCGCAGGTTTTTTAATCCATTTGTAGCTACCATTGAACCTGCAATGCCCGACGACAGTACATGTGTTGTACTAACTGGTAAGCCTAATAATGACGACACACCTATTGTACTTGCTGCAACTAATTCGGCTGAAGCACCTTGCGCGTATGTTAAATGTTCCTTGCCTATACGTTCGCCAATTGTTACCACAATCCGTTTCCATCCAATCATTGTGCCTATGCCAAGCGATATTGCAATTAACAGTATTACCCAAAATGGTGCATATTCGGTATATCCTTTAATTGTTTTATTTGAAGATTTTAAGATACTCTTATCGTAATTCGATAACTTAATTACAGGTTCTTCAGTCCCTTTCGACAATAACTTCGCCACTTCTTTCGACAAAAGTATAATATCGGTACGCAATCTGAAATTATGTTCTTTAGGTAGTTCGTTAAAACTAGCAACTCCGCTTAGCATCGACTGTATTGTGTCGACATGTTCTTGAATAATCTCTTTGCTCGCTTTGCCTTTCGATGTCAATTTCTGATTATCGACACGATTTAGCACAATTTCTATGCGGTTAGCTTCTAATAAAAGTTGTTGCGGTTGTTTCGACTGATTTACAGCAAAATATACAGGTGCCAGCGCAATTAATACAATCATTAATAATCCAACACCTTTTTGACCATCGTTTTGCCCATGAGTAAAACTAACTGAGGTACAAGTTGCTAATAGTGTAAGACGAATCCAAAATGGTGGTGCCTTTTTTTTATCTGGTTCAGAAAATAACTTCTTAGAATTACTAAATTTTTTCAATAGTAGAACTAACCCCATGGTTAAGCCAAAGCCAAAAACTGGCGATATTAGTAAGGCCAAACCAACATCCTTAACCTTTTGCCAATTCATTGCCACCGAAACGTCGGGTAAAAAACCATAAGCCAAGCCTACTCCAAAAATAGATCCAAGCAAGGTATGCGAACTTGAGCATGGAATACCAAGATACCAAGTACCAATATTCCAAACAATTGAAGTAATAATTATCGACAAAACCATTGAAATGCCATGTGCTGCATTTGAATCGATGAGAATTGCTGTTGGCAACAGATTAATAATACCCATGGCTACCGATAAGCCATAAAATCCACTAATTAGTATTCCTAAAAAATTGAAAAAACCCGACCAAATGACGGCTAAATTGGGTTTCATCGATTTTGTATATATAACCGTGGCAACAGCATTTGCAGTATCGTGAAATCCATTAATAAATTCGAAAAAACATACTGCAAGTATGCAAATTATTAAAATTATAGTCATTCCTGCT
>JANYAP010000144.1 GCA_025361285.1 Bacteroidales bacterium
GAAAATGGAATGAAAAAGGGCGATGTTCTTACTGTTGCCGAAATTGCTGGAATTCAGGCTGCAAAAAGTACATCTTCGCTTATTCCTCTGAGTCATCCGCTTATGATAACAAAAATTGATATATCTACAACTATCGATATCGAAGGAATTACCGTTGCAAGCATGGTTAAATGTTTGGGCAAAACAGGTATTGAAATGGAAGCTTTAACTGCTGTTTCGGTTGCTCTGCTTACTATATACGACATGTGCAAAGCGGTTGACAAAACAATTACAATAGAAAATATTAGGTTGGTAGAGAAAACCAAATTTGATGCTTAAGTCCCTAGAATTATGGCGAAGTACATTGTTCGTTTCCAAAACAACATGCTTCACGACTTACACTACTTCAAATACTCGAAGATAGATACGGCAAAAAATCAATAAGTATTACAGTGAAGCTTCCAGTAGCAAACTGGCAAGAATTCAATCCACAATCGTCGATGCAATTATGGACAGATTGGCAGCAAATGCACATCTTTGATTGTTTCAGTTCGCTAGTTCAAACTATGCACTTTATTGCAAGGCTTTAGCTTCTACAAAACTAAAAGGTATTAGCTTTGTAGCAAAAAGATGGAAAGTCGCCATTCAAGTCATAGTGTAAATTGTTTAAGTGTACATATAGTTTTTGTTACCAAATATCGGTACCAAGTTTTAAAAGGGGATGTTCAATTACGATGTCGAGAAATAATAAGACAAGTTTGCAACACGTTAGATGTTCAAATAATTAAAGGCGTGGTATGTTCCGATCATGTACATTTGCATGCAAGTTATTTGCCACAAATGGCAGTAAGTGATATCGTAAAGCGTATCAAGGGTAGGAGTGCTCGAATGTTATTATTAGAGTTTCCTGAATTGAAGCGTAAATATTGGGGTGGGCATTTTTTGGGTATAGGCTATGGTTGTTGGAGTACAGGAAACATAACAGATGAGATCATAAATAAATATTTGGATCATCATAAAGACAAGCCGAATGCTGATGAGAATTTCATTCTGGAATAATTTGAATGAACTTTCAGTTTAGGCTTTCCAATCGATTTTTAGTCGAAAGATGGCGAATTTCATTCGCACTTAAAACCTATGCATTTTCAATGCATAGTTGTTTAGTTAAACTTGTGAGGCTTTGCAATACAGCTTTCAGGTGCTGATCCTGTTTCCTTTATGTGCTTATTTTATTCATGATAATTGTGCGACATTGTCTCATTTTCGAAAACCAGAAATATTTCCTATCTTTGATTTATGCGATATATTACATTTTTGATTTATGCCATATTATTGGCGAACTCAGCAAGAGCTCAATTAATAGTGGATTATTATAGGAAACGAGTGTTTATAAAATATGCTACTACCCCCATTACTATCAATGCAATAATTTCCGATTGGGGGTTTCCCGACAGTTTGGTTTTTCAGGACTGGCACAAGCGCGGAAACAAGGACAATAGAGTTTCAGTAAAGATTGCTTGGGATAAGCAAAAACTATATCTTGCATACAAGGTATGGGATACCGAACTGAATGCAAGATATTCCATGGCCAAACAACCTGTTTGGGAAGACGACTGTGTAGAACTTTATTTAAGCACAAAACCTCACCAGATATTGGAGCATGAACTAACAGCAAACGATTACCAGTTTGTGGTTAACATTAATAATGTCTCCAGTATCATATCGGGCGGCAATATCTATAGTACTGAGGGTAAGAATTTTAATTTGGAAACCGATGTATTTACTGATGTAAAAACTACAGGAACTATAAATGATAATTCCGATATTGATTCGGGGTACATTGTGGAAATGGCAATTAACTGGGCCTCTTTAGGTTATATACCCAAAGCTAACGATACGCTCTTATTCGACTTATGCGTTGAAGATAGAGATGATTCGCTGAAAATATACCCTTTTGATTTTGCTTTTATACCCAGTCATTTTTCTCAGCCAAAATACTGGTGGAAACTTATTTTGCAGAATGATTCAATACCTGCCTATAAAGCTATAAATAAAGCTGCTTTAGTTGATAACAAAGTTCGTCATCCATTTATTATTTGGATTGTTGTAGGTTCAATAGCATTGTTGTTTTCATTATTATTATTATTTATTTTAAAAAGAAGAAAGAATACGCTTATGCTTGGTAATAACTCAAGTTTTATAGAAACCATCAACAACTTTGGCCGACCAAACAATTCGAAACATTACAACGAAATTACAAAAAAAACTTTTATCATCATTGAAAAAGGGTATAAAAACGAACTAAAAACCTCCGAAGTGGCAGCTCAGCTCAATATTTCGGAACGTCATCTTCAAAGAATACTAAAAGATACAACGAAAAAAAAATTCACACAACACCTTAATGAGTTTCGAATAATTAAAGCCACAGAATTACTTGAAAACGAATCTCTTGCAATATCTGAAATAGTTTATAAAGTAGGTTTTCAAAACTATTCACACTTTATTAAGGTTTTCAAATTATTTTACAATGGTATCTCCCCAAAGGTTTTTCGTGAACAAAACCGACATCTATCCAGTCGTAAAACGACATAAAATATTTTAGATTATTGTGCGTTAATGTATTGCATTTATGGCGCTGGCGATGTAATTGTTGGCGTAGATGATGTTATGCATATTTAATGTATGGTTTATATTTGACACGATATGTTCTACTAACATTAACTTAACACTTGAAATGTATGAAAAAAATTTCACAAAAGTTAACTATCCTGACAATACTTATAGTATTGTTTAGCAACATTACGATTTATGCACAGAAACATTGTATTAGCTGGCAGATGGATGCGTTAAAAGGAACTCCTGCCTATTTAATTGATCATTGGGATTATATTGAGACCCTTCCCTTTGATGGTGTTGTTATTTTTCCTGCCAATTACCGATATCAAGCTATTATGCAGCCTGGGCAGACGATTACTTATAATGAGATTTATACCACTTGGAGACTTGGTGAGTTATCAGCAAAATTTAACAAGGTAAAACATAACTATTTAATATCATGGTGTCGTAAGGCTGAATTTTTTGATGATGCTATATGGCCAACAATTGTACAAAATTTTGCCAATTTAGCTAAAGCAGCAAAAGACGCGGGAATTGCTGGGATTATTTTCGATAATGAACAATATATCGAAAATCCATGGAACTATCCTAGTTCTGTTGATCATTCGGGTACATACTCATTGGAACAGTATCGTACACAGGTAAGGCTGCGAGGTAAACAAGTTATGGCAGCGATGATTGCAGAGTTTCCCAACATTGAACTTATGACATCTCATGGTCCTTATTGGTCGGAACCTACGTTTAACCAGCAATTTCTACCTAATCCTGTTTACGACGATGGAGAATTAGCAGGGTCATTTTTCGCGGGTTTTGTGGAAGCCGTGATAGATGCTAAAGCGGCTGGGCATTCACCAAAAGCGATAGACGGAGGTGAATTTTACAAGCCACGGACTATACAAGAATTCGAAGACTTATACCAATTTAGAAAAAACACCATGCCTTCTGCCGCCAACAATAGCGCTCAAATTCCGGTATCACTACGTCCTTTGTGGCCAGCCAATGTTAATATTTCGTTCGGAACATATAATTTAGGAAATGAAGCACCGATGGATCCTAGTATTATGCGTACAACTTTTGAATATGCTACCAGACGAGCTGATGATATTGTTTGGTTGTATTCCGAAGGTCAGGATTGGTATGTATCTGGAGGTGTATCTACTGATTGGATTAATGCCATAAAAGATGGTTTTATTGCTGGCACAAGTGGTGAAGTAGGCGGTGGTCCTGTGGGATATACCTATTGTGCTGAGGAAGGTCAGTCTTTTACCCTTATGGGAATCTGTGATGTCGCTTATGGAGCCAATGGACAGTTCAGCTACCTCTATGGTCAAACAGGCAGCATAACATACACCAATGCGACATTCGGAGGAGACCCGATACCTGGAGTTGCGAAAAAAGGTTATTACAAGACATCGAGCGTTGGCCCTGCAGGATATACCTATTGCGCTGAAGAAACTCAGTCATTTAACCTTACTGGAACCTGTGATGTCGCTTTTGGAGCAAATGGAACGTTCAACTACCTGTATAATAAAACAGGTACCATAACTTTTAACGTCGCTACATTCGGAGACCCGATTCCCGGAGTTGCGAAAAAAGGTTATTACAAGACATCGAGCGTTGGCCCTGCAGGATATACCTATTGTGCCGAAGAAACTCAGTCATATACTTTTACTGGAACTTGTGATGTCGCTTTTGGAGCCAATGGAACGTTCAACTACCTATATGGAAAAACAGGTAGTATAACTTTTAACGTCGCTACATTCGGAGACCCGATTCCCGGAGTTGCGAAAAAAGGTTATTACAAGACAACATCTGTAACTAATTTAATAATTAACTATGGTATCGAAAGCGTATTAACTACTGGCTGGACTCTTGATTGGGGTAGCTCGTCACGTAGTTCTACATATAAAAAGAGCGGATCATATTCACTTAAAATCTCGGCTCAAGGTGGTCGAGCTCAAAATATAACTTCAGGTTTTACTGTTGGTAGTCAATATACACTATCGGCTTGGGGTAGAGGATCGTCTGCATTAGCTGTGAGTGCGAATATTGGCGTAATTTGCTATAATGGTACAACAAATATCGCTGAATTTATAGCTCCCAGTTATACAACCACAACGTTTGTGCAACAGTTGGTTACGTTTACTGTGCCTGCAAATACTACAACACTACAGATTTATGTCTGGTTTAATGGCAGTGGAACAAAAGCATTATATGTTGATGATTTAAAACTTATGAGCGGCACACAAAAAAGTGCAAATATTACAACTGAAATTACAAATAGTATAACAGATGAGATTTCCGTTTACCCGAACCCTGCAACATCGAACATCACTAATTCTAATGTTCCCTACAATACAAATATTGCCGCGTTCACGATGGATGGAAAGATGGTTTCAAAAATTAAAGCCGACAACAATAGTATTAATTTTGATGTATCGTCGTGGAAAAAAGGTATTTATTTATTGAAGGTACAATCGGAAAGTGGAGTGGTTGTTAAGAAGATTATTGTTGAATAATAAAAAAAAGAGTAGTAGTTTAGTTAGTTTTTTATTAATTTTAAGAGAGAGTAGGTGTAATGCTTACTCTTTCTTTTAATTAAGCGAATCAAGAAATGAAATTATGTTTAAAAATGTCAAAATGAAGAAACTTAATAAAAGCTGTTGGTGCATCTACTATTCTTGCCTCAATTCCTATTATGTTAGAAAATGCTTTTTTTTCTTCTTCAACATTTGTAGAAAGTGATAATACGTTGAGAAAACTTGTTACCTTATTTAGCTTCAATATTTGAATAAATAAAGTAATAAGGACAAAGTGAAAAGGAGAAATTTGTATCTTAATTGTTTACTACTATGGATTAACTGACAATGGCACAAGTTTTAAATCGAATTAAATTTGAAAATGCAAATCATAATATATGCCAAATAAAATACAAAAATGCCTTTACAAAAATGAATGCTACTAAACATAAAGGTGTTTTGCATTATTTCACTTATTATTAATAACTTAATACAACTTTTTAAGAATGAAGAAATTATTATTTGTTGCCTTGTTGATAGCCTTTAATACAAATATTAATGTATCAACAATTTTTGCATCCGATTTTGGAAATACTAGTGAGATTAAGACGAAAAGTGAGGGCTTTGAAATTGCTAAAGCAGGCATAGCAAAAGCTGTAATTGTGATTCCAGCATCGGCGGATGCAGATGTTAAACTAGCTTCCGAAGAACTTTGCAACCACATTGAAAAAGCAACAAAAGTTCGATTGTCAATAATAACCGACGATTCGCCAATACCTGCAAGTATGAACCGCATTTACCTTGGAGCTTGCCACCGAACTCTACAAGCTGGGCTAATGCCAGACGAACTTATTTCAAACTATTTTTATGTTAAAGTAGCAGTAAATGAGCTGTTTTTGGCAGGTAAAGATAAAATGGAAAAAGAAAAAGAATCAAGAGGAACTTTATTTGCAGTTTACCATTGGCTCGATACTCAGCTTGGAGTAAAATGGCTTTGGCCAGGTGAAGTTGGCACTGTAATTCCCAAAACTGAGATTGTAACCAGCGGTGCTGAAGGACAGCAACTAATTATGGCTCCGTTTATACACTCAAGGATGTGGGTTGGATATCAAAGAGACAAAAGCCCATATAGCGATTCGGCTACGGTAGTATGCACTACACAGTCAAAAACATGGCTGACTCGTCACCGTATGGTAGAATCAGTAAGTTTCAATTACCCCGAAAATTTTCTTACGTATTGGGATCGTTTTGGGAAAACTAATCCTGAGTTTTTTGCTTTGAGACCCGATGGCACCCGAAGACCTTTTGATGAACGTAGCGAATTGGTTCAAATGTGTGTATCGCAGTCAAAATTGCACAAACAAGTAGTAGAAGATTGGCTGGTGCATAGAAAAAAAGTACCATATATGCCTTTTGTCAATTGCAACGAAAACGACCGACGTATTAATGAAGACCCATCGTGTATTTGCGATGCATGTAAAGCTTGGGATCCAAAACCAAATCCGTTTCCGTTGGCAAACCCACCTTTTGTCTCGGATCGTTACGCCAAGTCGTGGTTGGCAGTTCAAACCGAAGCCCGAAAAATTGACCCCGATGCAGTTGTTTTTGCATACGCCTATATGGGATACGTAGATGCTCCGGTTGAAACTAAGTTAAACGAAAACATAATCGTTTCGATTGTGCCCCAATACGAATATCCATTGGCAAAAACCGATACTACTTTTAAAAGAATTTGGGGCGGTTGGTATAAAACCGGTGCTCGTTTATCACTTCGCCCCAACTACTTTTTAGATGGTTATTGTTTGCCATTCATTTTTGCTCGCGAGTTTGGTAACGAATTCAAATATGCTTTCGAACATGGAATGATTGGAACCGATTTTTGTGCCCTTACTGGAATGTGGGGAACTCAGGGTCCTAATTTATACATGGCAGGTCGCTTACAGGACAAACCCGATATGAGTGTTGATGCTGTCCTGGATGAATATTATAACGGTTTTGGACCGGCAGCTAAACAAATACGTGCATATTTCGATTATTGGGAACAAATAAGTTTGAGAAAAGATTCGACATTTAAGAAAAAATATGGAATGGGGTCATCACTGTCTAGAGCCGGAGAGTCTATTTATACAGAACAAACATTTGTTGAAGGGAATAAACTATTAGCATCAGCTCGGGTTGCGGCAGCAAAAAGTTCCGAGGATTTGAAACGAGTGGAATATTTAGAAGTTTGGCTAAAGCATGCTGAACTTGCAATGGAAACATTGATGGCATACCGAAAATATGAAAGCAACCCAGAACTATTGCCAAACTTACAAAAGGCAAAAGATACATTAGACGCATATCGCATGCGGTATTACGACGAGTATTTTTCTGCCGTAAACTGGGGCTCAAACTATCAGGATGAGGTATCGTCAGGCTGGCGAAAAGTTGTGAAATAAACGAACACCATGTGCGTTAATTATTTAGCATACAGTTGTTAATTGCGTGAATACATTAATCATCAATATTTAAGAATTTAAAATCCATAAGTAACAACAATACTATCAACTACTTAATACTTTAATGTACAGATGAACAAACTATTTGTTGCTTTGCAGGTAGCATTTATATTAAATGCTAATTTATCGTTAATTTATGCGTCTGATGGCGGATACACTTCTATTGCCAAAATAGAAGATCATCACCTAATTTCAGATGTAAGCTGTGATAAGACTAACAATCACTCAAATTTTTCTTCTGAAAATATTTCCGACGTTAGCCCAAGTGACAAAAAAATGGATATTGTTAAGCAAGGCAAGAGATGCTCGGTTATTATTATTCCAGAGCATTACAAGGCTGTTGATGAATTTGCTGCCAAAGAGTTGCAGTATCATATTCGACGGGCTACTGGGTGCGAATTGGAAATTATCAAAGAAAATGAAAAGAAAAATTCATCGCTAGGTTGCATTTACATAGGCAATTGTGAAGCAACACAGCAAAATGGAATTAAGGTTTTAGAATTACCAGCTAATGCTTATAGTATTAAAATAACGGACAAGACGATGTATTTGGCAGGTCATGATAGTGAAGAGTCGCCTCTGGAACTTACCACAAATACGGGAACACTGTTTGCGGTTTATGAATTGTTGGAAACACAATTGGGCGTTACCTGGCTCTGGCCGGGAGAATTGGGTGAAGTAATTCCTGCAGCACAAAATATCACCTTATTTCAATGCAACCTAACAGGAAAACCAAAACTTGCTCATAACCGCTGGCGCCAATCATTCACATCTGTAGCTGGCCGGTCTTCGGTGCAAAACAGAGATCGTTATGCGTTGGATGAAAAAATATGGCTTAAGAGACAGCGGTTTGCAGTGAGTACAAATATGGATATACATCATGCATTTATTGATTATTGGAAACGCTTAGGTAATGATCATCAGGAGATTTTTAATCTTTTGCCCGATGGCACACGACAGCCTGAGCCTCCAGACGACGGTGTCCATATAGGCATGTGTGTTTCACAGAAAAATCTTTGGAAACAAATTGTAAGTGATAAAAAAAACAATATATTTCCTCAAAATCAACCGTGGATTGATGCCAGCGAAAACGATACGCCAGGGAAATGCACCTGTGAGAGTTGTATGGCCTGGGATGTTCCAGACCCAGATATTGAAATACCTTGGGATAAACGATCGGAAAAGGTAAAAGAAGCCTATTTAAACAAGGAACCAAATTGGCCTCGTTTTTTGGGGAGACTTTCCGACCGCTATGCTAGATTTTACTTAGAGGTACAAAAAGAAGCGGAAAAGGAGGATCCACAAAGTGTGGTTATGGGCTTAGCCTATGAAAATTATTGTAAACCTCCTCTTAAAACCAAACTAAACCGTAGAATTGTTATTGCAATAGTTCCCGATTTGTACTTCCCCTGGACGGAGAAAAGAATCGATGCTTTTCGTAAACAATGGGAAGGTTGGGCCGAAACCGGAGCGTCACTTATGCTTCGTCCAAACTATACATTAACAGGTCATTGCTTTCCTATTTTTTATGCTGATAAGTTGGGTCGCGATATTGCCTTTGCTTCCAAAAGGAATCTCATTGGCACCGATTTCGATGCCCTTATCGGACAATGGGGTGCTCAAGGGCCTAATATGTATATGCTGGCCCGAATGATAAATCATCCGGCTTGGTCTGTAGAAAGAATTCTTTCTGAATATTTCAGTGCCTTTGGTGCTGCTGAAAGCCAGATAAGAAAATATTTTGAACACTGGAAAAAAGTTTCTGATGCGGTAACCGACGAATTTTACAGTCAATTGAACGGAGGCTACCATTTTTACCCGGAAGCTGGCAAAATTTACACCCCAAAGGTAATGGAAAAAGGATTTTTCATATTGTCCGAAGCAAAAAAGGCAGCGTCCAAAGATCAAATAGCATCTCAAAGAGTAGCCTTTCTGCAAAAAGGTTTGTGGAATGCCCAGCTTACCATTCAAGTTCAAGCTGCTTTTGAGCAATATCAAAATAATGGGAATTTGGATGATTATCAGAAATCCCTTAATGTGCTGGATTCCTTTCGCAGAACCTGCGAAACGGATAATATTTCAAATTTCAGTGTTTTGTATTTTCATGAAAGCTGCCGTTGGTCCCGAAACCTCCAAATTCCTAAAGCAGGTCAGATCCTTCCCCGATTATGGAAGTTTTCTTTTGATAGACAAGAAACAGGAGATAGTTTGGGGTGGTGGAAAGATGAATATGAAGATTCTCCATGGTCCTCAATTTCAATTACTAATTTTTGGACAGAAAGCCTTATAGGTAAAGCATGGAAGGCGGAAAATCGTAGTGATTATCAAGGAGCAGCTTGGTATCGTACCTCCTATAGTGTCAAGCCCTCTTCAAGCTCTCAAAAATATTTTCTTGTTTTTGGGGCAGTACATGGTATCTGCAAAATATGGGTTAATGGAAAGTTAGCATTAGACCGACCCTATGAAGGACCTTCCGATTCATTTTTAAGGGGATCTTTTCGCGTGGATATTACTCCTTATATTCGTTTTGACAAACCTAATAATATTGCTGTCCGAGCAGTTTTTACCGATGGTGCCGGCGGCATTTGGAAACCAGTATGGTTTACTGATGTTGAAGATTCCAATTGAAACAACGGCACAGCTTGGATCGGGAGAGCGGACTATCAAGCTTTGATTGTTTATTAATAATGTTTGCCATTTTGAGAATAAAATAAGATTTATCAAGAAAACAAAGATTTATCAATACTAGTATTAATATTAAAACTTATAATTATGAAGAAATTAATTTTCGCTTTTTGTTCTGTATTGCTTGCAATTACAAGTAATGCCGCCGTTGATGTGCCAATTACCTACCATGGGTTTGATTACATTTATAATATGGATGGTAAAGAAAATGTAAGTGGCGAATATACTTTTACAACCACTGGCCCCGATCCATACGTATATTCCGACATAACATCTGTTACAACTATCGATCACTCAATTTACTCCTTTGAATACATTGCCGAAGAAGGAATAGATGCTGTTCAGATTTTCTTCTCAACTCCTTCAATCGAAGAAAATTCAATATTTGTCTATAATCTGGCTCCAACAACTACCTGGAAAACAGTTAGTATTAATTTAAAAAACAATCCTAATTGGGAATCAACTCCAGTTCAAAAAGGTTTTCGTATAGATTTAGGCAACATTTCCGGTAAATTAATTAAAATACGAAATGTT
>JANYAP010000145.1 GCA_025361285.1 Bacteroidales bacterium
ACACAATTGGTATTCAGAAGTGAAAGATAGCGGATTAGATGAATTTAAATCGGTCGTAAAAATGATAAGAAAGCACGAAAATGAGATAGTGAACTTTTTTGCCTGTCAACAAACTAATGCAAGGGCGGAAAGGTTAAACGGTAAAATCAATCGATTCATTTCAAACAATTATGGCGTCAAGGACAAAGACTTTGCATTATATCGAATCGCAAAATATTTTTCATAGCACCTCAAAAAAAGAATTAACCGTTTTAACTCCTGCGCCTGTAAATGTGCCACCCGGCAAATCTAATACGGTATGCAAGTTACAACTTTCGAGTAATTGCTTACGGAGGCTTACCGAAGCATTATCGGTATTGCTTAAAAAAGTATTTTTAATAACTACACCCGCTTTGCCACCTGCTTTTAGTATTTTAATGAAATGCTGTAAAAAAAGAAATGCGGTTTCGCCCGTTTTTATTGGAAAGTTCTGTTGAACTTCCGCACGTTCTTTACCTCCAAAAGGCGGATTGGCAAGAATTATATCGTATCGGTCTTTCTCTTGTATGTCGGCAAGGTTTTCGGCAAGGGTATTGGTATGCACAATGTTTGGTGCTTCAACGCCGTGCAAAATCATGTTCATTGTGCCAATAATGTAAGCTAAGGATTTCTTTTCTTTGCCGTAGAATGTACGTTTTTGTAGGGTTTCCCAATCTTTGGTGGAAAGATTTGTGGAGACGGGTTTTAAACCCGTCTGTACATTATTAGCGGGTAATTTCAGGTATTCGAAAGCTTCGCATAAGAAGCCGGCCGAGCCAACGGCTCCATCGTAAATTTTATCGCCAATTTTTGGGGCAACTACTTTTACAATGGTTTTAATCAATGGGCGAGGTGTATAATACTCGCCACCATTGCGCCCTGCATTGCCCATGTTCTGAATCTTTGATTCGTACAAATGGCTCATTTCGTGTTTCTCGGCATTGGTGCGAAAACGAAGTTCGTCAACAAGGTTTATCACATCACGCAACGCGTATCCACTTTGCAAACGGTTTTTAAGTTCGCTGAATATCTCGCCAATCTTGTATTCGATGGTGTCGGCACTTTCGGCTTCGGGCTTAAACTTTTTGAGGTATGGAAAGAGTTTGTGGTCAACAAAGTCTTTTAGGTCATCGCCCGTCGGGGCGTTGTGGTCTACTTCGACAAGCTCAGTGTTCCCCCGTTTCACTTTTCGTTTGGGCGCAGCCCAAACTTCCCATTTGAATTCGGGACGAATTATCGGGGAATATGTTTTGCCTGTTAACTCGGCGGCAGTTGCTTTGTCCTTTTCTAAATCATCGAGATACTTTAAAAATAGCACCCAAGAGGTTTGCTCCACATAGTCTAATTCACTTCCACAACCAGCGTCCTTGTGCAGTATATCATCAATATTTTTGAAAGTCTGTTCGAACATGCTTTAATTATCTCTTATAAATTTTCAAATATGCACAATATCTATCAATTTATAGCACTAACTTGTCAACATCGTGGTTATGGACATTAGCGAGCCAAACAACAACCTTACCACTCAAATAAACTTAACTGGCTATCGATCGGGTTTATATCTGGTTCGAATAAGTTCGGGAAAGGAAAGTTTTACAACCAGAATTATAAAGTATTAGTTGCCATTGATTAATGAAAATATCTGCCAAAATGTCGCATTTACATTTTTGGTAAGTAATTTGCATACCATTGCAAGTAACTTTAAAATTCGAAAATTATGATGGGATATTATGTAATATTTGGTGTGTTTATGCTGCTTAGTTGGTTAATAAGCTGGCAGTTAAAGTCGCGGTTTAAGAAGTACGCACTAATACCGATGAAATTTGGTATTACGGGAAAAGACGTAGCCGAAAAAATGTTGAAAGACAACGGCATTTTCGACGTTAAGGTTGTTTCGGTGGAAGGCGAGTTGTCGGATCATTATAATCCTTTAACCAAAACAGTAAACCTTAGCCGCGATGTATATTACGGCAATCACGTGTCGGCCGCTGCAGTATCGGCACACGAATGTGGACACGCCGTGCAGCACGCCGAAGCTTATGCTTGGTTGCAAATGCGCTCTGCACTGGTGCCAACGGTAAGTTTTGCATCGAACTGGGTACAATGGATAATGTTGGCAGGTATAATACTTATTCAGTTTCCTGCAATTTTATTAATAGGAATAGTGCTTTTTTCGCTTACAACTTTGTTTAGCTTTATTACTTTACCCGTTGAAATTAACGCAAGCAGCCGCGCATTAGTATGGCTTAATACTGCTGGCATAACCAATTACGAGAGTCACCCAAAAGCACAAGACGCATTAAAGTGGGCCGCTTATACTTATGTAGTTGCAGCACTCGGCTCTTTGGCTACATTGCTTTATTACATAATGGTTTATATGGGTAGAAGAGACTAAAAGGTTAATAGAAATTATTTAAACGAACCCGAACTAAAAATTCGGGTTTTTTTATTTTGCAAAACGAATATCTTTGCAAGCTAAACAGTGTATTAATTTGCTACTATGACCTCAAAACCGAATAAAAGTAACAAGAATCTCAAAACAACTGATTCTCAGGCTAATAAAAATGGCGCTTCGCCTTCTAACGATTTGCTCGATATACTCGATGGTTTCTTTGCCCGAAAGAGTAAGTTATTCTATTTTATTGCGTTAGGCATAACTATATTGTTTGCTCTTTTGCTTTTCGATGCTAAAGTGGGTCCTGGTGGCGACGATTCCGCCTACGTATTACGTGCTTTCGATTTTGTTCATAGTTTCGTTTACCCTGGCTATCAGGGGCCAATGTACCCTTTAGTTTTAAGCTCTTTCATATTGCTATTTGGCGTAAAAGTTCCGCTACTTAAGTTTTTATCGCTGATATTTCTTTCAATATCTGTAATATTCTTATACAAGGCTTTTACTAAGCGCATTCCAGAGTTTATTCTCTCGGTAACTTTACTTTTGGTTAGTGTAAATTATTTTGTTTTATACTTTGCAAGCCAAACTTATTCCGAAGCCTTCTTTATGATGATTCAGGCAATATTTATTTGGTATTTTGCTTCGCATTTTCTCGATAAAAACACCGAAAAACGTAAGTTGCGGCAATATATACTACTAGGTTTGCTAATGTTTATTATGACGTTAACAAAAAATATAGCCTTCGCATCGGTAATTGCCTTGGCTGGTTTTTTTGTAATAAACCTTCGCTGGAAAGATCTTTTGTTTTCATTAGCTTCATTCAGTGTGTTTTATGGATTGTTCGAAATTGCAAAACGTTTAATGTGGGGCAACAACAGTGTACAATTTGCTTCGCAGGGCAGCGGCCTGATGTTTAGGGATTTTTACAATCCTGCTCTTGGCAAGGAAGATTTGGCAGGTTTTGTTCAACGCTTTATCGATAACTCCAATCTATATTTCTCGAAACACTTATATAAATTTTTGGGCTTTCTCGACGAATTTTCTACTGCAATAAACCCAATACTTACAATACTTGTTTACGTAATACTAATTGCAGCTTTGGTTTATACTTTCCGTAAAAATAAGCTTCTGTTTTTTATTGGTACGTACGTACTTGCTATGTGTAGTGTCGAATTTCTTGTGCTTCAAGCCCATTGGGATCAGTGGAGGTTGGTAATTATTTTTTACCCATTTATACTTATGCTTTTATTCTCAACTTTATATTTTTTATTCAAACAGCCTAAATTGAAGGTTTTGCAGTTTCTTGTTCCAGTAATAGCTATCGTAATATTTTTCTCGTCGTTTTCGGTAACTAGCGCTCATGTAAAAATACAACGACCTATTTTAGAGCGTAACCTTAAAGGCGATTTATTATACGGATTAACCCCCGACTGGATTAACTACATACAAATGAGTAAGTTTGCTGCAAAAAACGTACCTGCTACCGAAAAAATTGCGAGCCGCAAACCCGAAATATCGTTTATCTACAGCGGGCGTGCCTTTGCGGGAATAAACAAGGTTCCAACAGTGCTAGCCGATACTTTTCTAACCCGCATTAAGGCCGACACTTCTGTTTTTGTTGCGGTAAGGTTAAAAACGATTCAAAGTAAACCAGTTATTTATAATATGTTATACAGTAAAATATATGCAGTTTTAAGTGGCGAATTTAGTTTTGGCGACACCGAAAACGATAATAACAATGTGGTTTGCGTATATCGCATTAATAAGACCGATGTGGAGCACTTGTCGAAAATGCTTAAGGGCGAAAACATATATTATAATTCGAATATTGCGTTAATCATTAAGGAGTTAAACGATAAGAAATCGAAATATGTAATAACCAGTCCCGACGAACTATTAGCAAATCTCCGTAAAAGCCAAATTAAATACATTGTACTTGGTAGCCTGCGCATTAACCCTTATGAAAATTCGGGTAACATAGTAAATACCGTTCACCGTTATCTTTACTTTATTCAATTAAAATACCCTTCGGCTTTCAGGGAAATTAACAAAATTGGAGCCGATGAGGTAGCTACTTTGGTGGAAGTTAACTAACTGCCAAATTCTATTTTATTGCCGTAATGTACAACGATCCGGCAATTTCTTTCATAATAGGAATCCTTTCCATGAAATTTCCTATGGAGCTTACCGAAGCTATTGCTGAATAAGGAATTGCAGGATGAAGAAAGTCGAAAGGTTTAATTTCTATGTTTTGAAAACCAACGCGCGATAGCATCTTCATTAGCGACCATCGAAAAAACGCCGTTTCATCGGGCGAATCGCCTAACTTACGTTTTAGCCAAGGTATATTTTTTTGTAATGCTATTTGCGGATTCATCATGTTAGGTTCTGTAAATACCATTTTACCACCTAACTTTAAAACTCTATGTATCTCAAAAAGAGCTTTTTCAATATCCAAATGATGCAGTACTGAACTGCCCACAACTGTGTCAAAAGAAGCAATGGGGAAAGTCATTTTATATGCGTTTTCTTCTTTAAAATCTACATTTTCAGATTGTATGCTATTTTGCGCAACTGTCAGTAAATCGGGCGATATATCTATTGCAGTTATTGTAGCTCCAATTGCTACCATTTCCTTTGTAAAATATCCAGTGCCGCACCCAAGTTCTAATACCTGCATTTGAGGCGTTATATGACTAGTAAGCATTTCCACTCTTCTAGCCCAGCGAACCTTTCCGGCAGCCGATTCCCAATTCCAGATATCGCCGGCACCTTCTTTGGCTAAAAACTTTCCATGTTCTATTTCGTGTTCAATACGATTATCCATTACATAAAGCTATTAAAATGAAACAAAAGCAAAATATTTTAAACAGAAGCAAAATCTAATTAGCTTCTAGGCAAAAGTATAGTTTATTGATATAATAACTAATAACCTTAAAATTTTAAGCTGAATTTTTGAAAGTAATAGACTTATTTTTTGTTTAACTCAATTTATTGAGTAATTTTACTCATTATACTGAGTAAATTATTTATGAGTTTCGAACGATTTCATTTACAACCATTTCGACAACGTATTGAAGAACCAAGAAAATTCATTCAAGTAATTGTTGGTCCACGGCAAGTCGGAAAAACAACAATGGTACTGCAGCTACTTAAAAATTCAAAAGTGCCTAATTATTTTGTATCGGCCGATGGCACTGTAAATTCAAATAAATACTGGGTTGAACAACAGTGGGAAATAGCACGGCTAAAGAAAAAACAAGCCGAAGCAAATGAATTTATTTTTGTAATTGACGAAATACAAAAAATAGATAACTGGAGCGAAGCCATTAAAAAACAATGGGATTACGACACCAACAATAACATTCAAATCAAAATAATCATACTTGTATCGTCGCGGTTGCTCATTCAGCAAGGACTAACTGAGTCATTAGCTGGTCGTTTCGAAACCACCTATCTTGGGCATTGGTCGTTTTTGGAAATGAATCAAGCTTTTAACTGGTCTGTTAACCAGTTTGTTTGGTTTGGCGGTTACCCAGGTTCCGCATCTATAATTGATGACGAGAACCGATGGAAAAAGTACATTATCGATTCGCTAATTGAGACAAGTATATCGAAAGATATATTAATGCTTACCCGTGTTGACAAGCCTGCCTTAATGAAAAGATTGTTCGAACTTGGCTGTCTATATTCAGGTCAAATTCTTTCGTACACTAAAATGTTAGGTCAGTTGCTCGATGCTGGTAATACTGTAACACTGGCACACTATCTCGATTTGCTTGATACCGCAGGATTACTAGCTGGAATTGAAAAATACTCGAACGATAAACTTAGGCAGCGATCATCAAGTCCAAAATTTCAGGTACATAATACTGCACTTATAAGTGCACAGCATTACGAAACATTGCAAAGTATAACTAATAAACCCGACGCTTGGGGTAGAATTGTAGAATCGGCAGTTGGAGCACATCTAATAAACAACTCTTTAATAACAGGTTACAAAATGCACTACTGGCGGAAGGGAAACGATGAAGTTGATTTTGTTTTGGAATACAAAAGAAGGATTATTGGCTTAGAAATAAAAAGTGGCAATTCAAAGCGAGCTTCTGGAATACAAGCATTTGAACGAGAATGTTCTCCTGAACGTATAATCATAATAGGATCATCGGGATTACCTTGGCGGGATTTTTTAAAAATGAACCCAGTTGACCTATTCTCTTAAAAATATAAGTATAAATTATGTATGCAAATCCCTCAATTGACAAAGTACATAGTTGCCATAATCTAAGTTTTTTATATTTTTGACTCCCAAAATCGCACTGGCATTGAATTAATAATAATGGATAACAAAACACATCAAATACTTCAGCATTTCGACTCGTTAGCCGAAACACGTATATCATACCGCAAATCGAAACGATATTATTGGGATTCGGTTACCCGCTACTGCAATTACTTTATGCACAGCAGTAATTCGGTACTCGAAATTGGCTGCGGAACAGGCGAGTTGTTAGCTGAAATAAAAGGCTCGCGCAAGGTAGGCATCGATTTTAGCAAAAAAATGATTGTAAATGCTCAAGTTCAATTTCCTGATATTGAGTTTCATACAATGGATGCATGCAATATTCGCCTCGATGGTACATTCGACGTAATTATTCTTTCGAACTTAATTGGCTGGTTACCAGATGTACAAGCTTGTTTTCAGGAAATAAAAAAGTACTGCCATCCACGCACTCGCATTATTGTAACCTATTACAATTTTCTTTGGGAACCGCTAATTAAATTGGGCGAATTTCTTGGCATTAAAAAGAAAACTCCTCACCAAAACTGGCTTACCCGTGGCGATATTATTAACTTATTGAAACTGGAAGATATTGATGTGTATCGGCATAATCGTAACATGCTAATACCATTTAATATACCCATAGTTTCGTACTTTTTTAACCGTTTTCTCTCAAAAATACCGGGTTTTAGTGCTTTCGCTCTTAACCAATTTATATTTGCACGCCCCGATATTCGCATATTCGAACAACAACCTATCTATTCCACCTCAGTTATTATTCCAGCCCGCAATGAGAGCGGAAATATCGAAAACGCAGTAATTCGATTACCCGATTTTGGAAAGCATGTCGAAATTATTTTTATTGAAGGAAATTCCACCGACGATACATGGGAGAAAATACAGGAAATTAAGTTAAAGTATGCCGATAAGCGCGATATAAAAATAGGCAAGCAAACCGGAAAAGGCAAAGCCGATGCCGTTCGCAAAGGGTACGAAATGGCTACTGGCGATATTCTTATGATACTCGATGCCGATCTTACCGTTCCGCCCGAAGACATTCCGAAGTTTTATACTGCAATAGCATCAGGGAAAGGCGAATTTATTAATGGTTCGCGATTGGTTTACCCAATGGATAAACACGCTATGAGGTTTTTAAATATCCTAGGAAATCGCTTTTTTAGCATGGCTTTTTCGTGGGTGCTCGAGCAACCTATAAAAGATACTTTGTGCGGAACAAAAGTGCTTTTTCGCGACGATTACATTCGCCTAAAATCGAACCGCGAATTCTTTGGCGACTTCGACCCTTTTGGCGACTTCGACCTATTATTCGGAGCTTATAAGCTTAACTTAAAAATTATCGACCTGCCAATACGCTACCGCGAACGCACTTATGGCGATACTAACATTTCTCGATTCCGCCACGGACTAATACTCTTAAAGATGTGGTTTTATGCGGTGGGTAAAATAAAATTCTGGTAGGTTATCTCTTCAACCCCTTAAAAAACATTAACAACGAAAGCCAACACTCGTTACTTTCCGGCGATGCTTGCCAAAGTGCACGCGAACCATGCACGCCGGCAGTTTTCGAAGGCGTAAACCACAAAATATTGATGCCCGAAACCTCCGAGAGCATCTCTTTTATAAACGGACTTTCGCCCTTTGTTGATGCAACAAATATTGGCTTGTCGAGCTTTGAAAGAACCGATTTTAAAGTAATTTGTGGTTGAAAATATTCGCCAGGACTGAATGCTATTACAGCACTTACATTCGAGTTTTCCTTGGCTATTTTTAACGCAAGCGATGCCGAATAGGAGCTTCCAAGTAAAATTATCTTATTTGCATTATACTGCAAACAATAAGTTATAGAAGCTACCATATCCTTTTCGGCATCGAGGTACTCGGTTGGTAAATGCTTTTCGCGCGCTTTGGCGGCCGTTTCGTTTTGAATAAAATTTACTTCCTTACCCGAACGTAAATCAACCGCAAGGCAGTTATAGCCTAATTTCGCAAGTTTTGGTGCAGTTTCCTGATATTCGCCTCGGCTGTAATTAGCTTGATGATAAAGAATTATAAAAGGATAACTTTTGTCTTGAAGATATAAATCGGCTGTTATCAACAACCCATCCGACGATGGAAAAGTAACCATTTGTTGTGCATTGCACATAGTTGTTGTTAGCAAAATTAATAATAAGCAAGTACGAAATAGGTTTGTCATTTATGGAAGTGGTTAATAAGCTAACGATTCGGCCAACACAATAACCTTATTTTTAACTACTTGAATAACTCCGCCATTTATATTAAACTCGTGCTTTTCATCATCGTTACCTATTACCTTAACAATGCCAGCATCGAGAGTAGATATAATGGCTGCGTGGTTTTCCAATACCTCGAACGAGCCACCACTACCAGGAACTTTAATTAACTTAACGCTTCCTGAAAAAACTTTCTTGCTTGGGGTTAATATTTCTAGATTCATATTTTAATTTTTTAATTACAAATGTGCAAATTACAAATTACAAATGAATGAGTCGCTTGTAATCTGCACATCAGTAATTTGTAATTAATTAGCCTCCACCAACAATCTCTCGCCCTTTTCAATTGCATCTTCAATGGTTCCAACCATAATAAACGCTGCTTCGGGGTATTTGTCAACTTCGCCATCCATAATCATATTAAAGCCTTTAATAGTATCTTCAATAGAAACTAAAACACCTTTAAGGCCTGTAAATTGCTCGGCTACGTGGAATGGTTGCGATAGAAAACGTTGTACGCGGCGTGCACGGTGGACAACCAATTTATCGTCGTCCGATAGTTCGTCCATACCCAAAATGGCAATAATATCTTGCAGTTCCTTGTATCGTTGCAGAGTTTCTTTAACTCGTTGAGCGGTATTGTAATGTTCTTCGCCAACAACTTCAACACTTAAAATACGTGATGTTGAGTCTAGAGGGTTTACGGCAGGATATATGCCAAGCTCCGAAATTTTTCGGTCGAGAACCGTGGTAGCATCTAAGTGGCTGAATGTTGTAGCTGGTGCGGGATCGGTTAAATCGTCGGCAGGTACATAAATAGCTTGTACCGAGGTAATTGAGCCGCGTTTGGTAGAAGTAATACGCTCTTGCATTAAACCCATTTCGGTGGAAAGTGTTGGCTGATAACCAACTGCCGAAGGCATACGCCCAAGTAATGCCGATACTTCGGAACCTGCCTGCGTGAAACGGAAAATATTATCTACGAAGAATAATATATCGCGACCGCCCGACTCCTCGTCGCCATCGCGGAACGATTCGGCAACGGTTAATCCCGACAAGGCTACTGTGGCGCGCGCTCCAGGTGGTTCGTTCATTTGACCGAACACAAGGGTAGCCTGTGATTCGCGTAGAGCAGCATCGTCAATCTTCGATAAATCCCATCCACCTTCTTCCATGCTCTTCGAGAAAGCTTCGCCGTATTTTATAACGCCAGATTCAATCATTTCGCGAAGTAAATCGTTTCCTTCGCGGGTACGCTCGCCAACACCAGCAAACACCGACAATCCCGAATATCGCTTGGCAATATTATTGATAAGTTCCATAATAACAACGGTTTTACCAACCCCAGCACCACCAAATAAACCAATTTTGCCCCCCTTCGCATAGGGTTCGAGTAGGTCAATTACCTTAATACCAGTAAATAACACTTCGGCTTTTGTCGATAAATCTTCGAATCGAGGTGGTTTATTATGTATTTGATAACCAGTACTTTTATCAACGGGTTTAATACCATCAATAGCATCGCCAATAACGTTTAGTAAACGGCCACGTACTTGGTCGCCAATAGGCATTTTTATTGGGCTTCCTTGCGAAACAACGTGCATACCACGGCGTAAACCATCGGTAGAATCCATTGCAATGGCGCGAACCGAATTTTCACCAATATGTTGTTGCACTTCTGCTATAAGTATTTGACCATCATCGCGCTTCACTTCAAGTGCATCGTGTATGCTGGGTAAATCGCCTACTGCTTTCTCAAAACTCACATCTATCACAGGACCAATTACCTGAATGATTTCACCAGTTAAATTCGACATATTATTAAATTTTTATACGCTTTACTAAATTCAAAACTTAAAGTTAATGAATATTTTGGGAAACGAAAAGCTGGTTATATTTTTTTTGAAAATTAAATCATACCGACAATGTTGACCTGCAATGTGGGTTAAACTGTTCGGTATTCGGATGGAGTTTTTTCGTAAGTGTCTTTAAAGCACTTAGTAAAGTACGTAGGTGTTTTAAAACCAACCATGTATGCAATTTCTGCCACGTTTAAATTAGTTTGCAATAATAGTTGGGCCGCTCGTTTCATCCGCATCGAGGTAATGAAATCGTTCACATTTTCGCCCGTAATTGCTTTAAGTTTCAGCAAAAGTGTATTGCGGCTCATTCCTGTTTCGCTTGCCAAATTAACTACCGTAAAATCGGGGTTGTCGATGTTTTCTTCTACAATTTTAAGCACCTTTTCTAAAAAAAGCTCGTCGGTATTATTAACAGTAATTTCTTTGGGTTGAACAATAATATTGCGAGCATACAACTTACGTAAATTCTCCCTGGTTTGAAGTATGTTTTTTATTCGGCTCAATAGTATGTTTACACTAAACGGCTTGGTAATATATTCGTCGGCTCCCGAATTTAAACCTTCTATGGTGCTTTCTTCGCTATTTTTTGCGGTAAGCAGAATAACAGGTATATGGCTTATTAGTTCGTTGGTTTTTATGTTTTTACAAAACTCAATACCGTCAATACCAGGCATCATTACATCGCTAATGATTAGTGTAGGGTTGTACTTAGTCGCTTTTTCCAAACCTTCGGCTCCATCGGCGGCTTCAATTATCTGAAATTGAGAATTAAGCTCACCTTTTATATAGGTTCGCATATCGGCGTTATCGTCGACAACAAGAATAGTTTGAAGTTTGAAGTCCGAAGTCCGAAGACCGATGTCCGAAGTTAGAAGTTTGAAGTTGGGAGTTGGTATTTTGTTATCCTTGGGCAGCTTGTCATTTGTAATTACCTTCGGTGAAATAGTTGGCAATCGGTCATTTTTAATTTGTAAATTGTCATTTGTCATTTCAAAAATTTCTTCAGGCTTAAAATGTTCCTTTCCAAGCGGCAGATTAACGGTAAACGTACTACCTTTGCCAAGTTCGCTGCTAACTTCAATATTTCCGTGGTGTAGCTCTACCAAGCTCTTACAAAGTGAAAGTCCAATTCCCGAACTTTCTTCGATCTGTGTATGCATATTTTGCGCTTGATAAAATGGCTCAAAAATGTACATAGCCGATTTACTGTCGATGCCAATACCGGTATCACTTATTTGTATTTCAGCAAAGCCGTTAAAATTTTCAATTTTCAATTGATGATTTTCAATTTTGATGTCAATATTGATACAACCGCCCAGTTTGTTGTATTTAATGGCATTTGAGAGAAGATTGAAGATTACCTTTTCCATTTTTTCTCTATCAACAAAAACTTCAATAGCCTCGGCGGCATTTGGCAAGGAAAGGGTAATATTTTGCTGAGCGATAAGATCGTTAAACAACGATGCTATTTCGTTAACAAAACTAATTATTTCGGTAGGCACTACCTTTAAATACATAGCGCCCGATTCGATCTTGTGTATTTCAATTAATTGATTTATAAGACTTAACAAACGTTTTGCGTTTCTATTAACCAACTCAAGTTTACTAACCGAATCGTTCCATTGGTTCTTTTTAAACTCGGTAATCATCGATTCTACAGGTCCTAATATTAGGGTAAGCGGTGTACGAAATTCGTGCGAAATATTAATAAAGAAGCGGGTTTTAAGCATGTCCATCTCCTTAATTTTTTCCGATTGAGCCTCAAGCTCGTTGTAAACACGTGCATTGTCCAAAGCTATTGATATGTATGCGGCAAGGTTTTTTAATACGTTGAGATGAAAATTAGTGTACGCATTTTTGTTATAACTTTTTACTGTAATAATGCCTATTACATTTTGCTCGAACGATAATAAAGGTAAGTAGATTGACGACTTTGGGAGATCGTCGCCTGTGTAACCTTTTATGCGTTTATTAAAATATTTGCGTACCTCGTTTTCAACATCGTTCATAAAAACCACTTGCTTGTGGTTTACGCACCAAACCGACATGCGCTGTTCATCGGATAGCCCAACGGTATCAAAATGCATAGGATTGTCCATCTGCGAATAACCCCAATAGTCGATTGTTTTAGTGCTATCGTTAATTTGCCCTATTGAAAAGGAAGGAGCATCCATCAAGCTATTTATAGAGATATAAACTCTTTTTATAATCTCCTGCACTTTTATGCTCGACGTTATTTTTTGTCCTATCTCGGTAAGAGTATGAATGTTAGTGTATTGATTTTCAATTTCATCTCGTTGTTGCGTTATCTCTTCCTGCCGTTCTTCGAGCATGGCGTTAGCTTCTTGCAACTGTAAGGTGCGCTTCTTCACTTTATTTTCTAACACTCGCTGATATCGTGTCAACGCATTTACCCTCAGAAAATAGAAACCAAAAACGCCTCCCACAACTGAAAAAAGAAGTAACATTCTAAACCAAACGGTTTTCCACCATGGAGGCAGTATTACAATTTTAATATTTGTGGGCAACTCGTTCCAAACGCCATCATTATTAGAGGCTTTAACCATAAATATATAGTTTCCGGGATCGAGATTTGTATAAGTGGCTTTTCGGTGTGTGGCATCGGTATAATTCCAGTCCTTATCGAAATTTACCATTTTATAGGCATATAAAGCCTTTTCGGGACTAGTAAAATTTATGGCGGTAAACCCGAAGGAAAAAACAGATTGCCGATACGATAACGTTATTTCTTTAGTTTCGGAAATGATGTTTGTTAAAGGCGAATTAGGTGTAAATAGGGTAACTGGTTTATTAAATATCTGAAACTCGTCGATGTAAACCGATGGTTTATAAGTGTTTATTTTAATACTATCGGGACTAAATGTATTAAACCCATTGGTGCCGCCAAAATATAAAAATCCGTTACTAGCCTTTAAATGTGCATACGATTTATACGATTTCTGCAATCCATCGGAAAGAGAAAAATGTCGAAAGGTCTTGTTTTTATTGTTATATTGGCATATACCCGAGGAGTAAGCAATCCATATATTATCGTGTTTATCGCTCAAAATGCCACTTATGGTATTCGACGGGAATCCATTGGCTATGTTGTATTTGTAAACCTCCCCTGTGGGCGAAATTTTCCACAGGCCCTTTTTAAAGGTTGCCACCCACAGGTTCCCTGCTTTATCATAATATATATCAATAACATGTGTGCCGTTCAGGGCTTCATTCCACTTGCAAGTGCCTGTATTAATGTTAAATACTCCATAACCCTTAGGGGTAATTAATCCAAATTCACTTTCATTTATTGGGTGAATAATATCTATCCAAGTATCAGGTATCGAATACTTTTCGGTTGCGCTATGTCGAAATTTCTTAACAACTCCTTGTTTAATATCAAAAATGTCCAAGCCCGATGGGTAATATGATATCAATAAACGCCCTCGATTATCCGAAACTAAGTCTAAAATGTAATTATAGGATACAGAAGTTGGGTCGTTTGAATTTGACAAATAACGATAATATCCACCTGTTTTTTTATTATATCGTTGTATTCCTTCGCCGTAAGTTCCTACCCAAATATCACCATTTTTATCCTCGGCAAAGCTTGTTGTAATATTATTTAAAACACCATTTGGCAGTGAAATGTCGAGAATGTAATTTTTAAATAATTTGTTTTTAGGGTTGAAAATACTAATCCCTCCTTCGGAAGATATCCAAATTAGCCCTTCAGAATCTTCGAAAAACCGACTTATAAAATTATTAATTAACGAATTGGGCTCATTAAGAACATGTTGGTAGGTTGTAAATCGGTATTTCTTTGGATTGTATATATTTAGCCCACCTGCCGAGCCAGCGTAAAAAATGCCCTCTTTATCTTTGTAAATTGCCATTACCGACCCTCCAAGAATGCAGTTTGGATTGTTTAAGTCGTTAATATAATACTCGAAAGAGTTATTTTGCATATTAAGTTTGCTTATTCCGCCTCCGCTACCAGCGATAAGCAACTCCTGATTACTGTCTAATACCATGTATGGTAAGTGACCAGAATTTATGCCTTTACCATCGGGAGTATTGCTGTATTTTTTAAATGTTTTGGTATTTCTGTTGAACGATATTAACCCATTTTCGTTTATGCCAATCCACACTATGCCTAGCATATCTACTTCAACGTAAGCATTTTGCACATTTGCATTGGCTAACAGTGGGTTGTTATAGCTTTTAAATTGTTTAGTTTGAATGTAAAACTGCCATAAAGTAGCGCCATGCATTCCCCAAATATTTTCTTGTTTGTCAAAAGATATATGATCCTGGTACCTCGACAGTTTATTGGCTGAACCTGGTGCAAAATAGTGTGTGAATGTCTGGTTTTTTATACTGAAATGGTTTAACCCTTTAGCAGTATTAATCCATAAATTGTCCTTTTGGTCTTGTAAAATTGAAGTAATGTAATTATTGCTAATGCTTTTATAATCAGAGCTATCCGAAAAATATCTTATAAACGAATCGCTTTTTCGATCGTACAGGTTTAGCCCATTAGCAGTTCCTATCCACAAATTCTCATCTCTATCTTCGAAAATGCAATTGATATCTCTGTCGGACAGGCTGTTTGTTTGCGACTCGATATTTTCGTACACCCTAATTTTTACACCATCGTACTGATTAAGCCCCCTTTCGGTACCCAACCATAAATAGCCTTTACTATCTCGTACAATACATTTTACACCATTATACGACAGTCCATCATTTACGGTAAGATGCTCGAATTTCATGTCGCTAAACTGAGCTTCTGATAAATGAGGAAATTGCAGAAAAACCGAAGTAATAAATAACCAAATAGTTACGAATTGGTCTTTCATATAATGCGTTAGATTATAATTTTTGTATTTAAATTTTAGTGTATTGCAAAGATGACAAAAATTTACAAGAAAACGTTTGATAGTGATTAGGTTGGATTTTTCCAAAAAAGGAGGCATTTTTGCAGTAATTTAAGAATCAGCTTATTTAAACATTATAAATGAACACAAAAAATAGGACACTTGTTTACGCTACAAACATCATGGCAATGGTGTTTTGGAGCTTTTCGTTTATATGGTATAAGGCCGTTTTTCTATATCTGCAACCATTTACTACAACATTAGCAAGGCTTATTATTTCGGCAGTACTTCTTTTTACAGTAGCGGCATTGCTTGGGAAACTTCAAAAGATAGATTTTAAAGGATTCAAGATGATTTTTGCACTCGCATTTTTCGAGCCTTTTATCTATTCTATCGGCGAATCGTTGGGAATGAAACTAGTATCGCCCACCACTGGAGCTGTAATTGTGGCACTTATACCTTTGTTTGTTCCTATTTTTGCATCGATATTTATTAAGGAAAAAATTTCGGTGATGAATATTGTTGGAATATTGCTTTCCTTTATTGGAGTGCTATTTGTAATTATATCGCGCAATTTGGAATTGGTTGTATCGGTTAAAGGATTGTTATTTATGGGTTTGGCCGTTATGGCTGCCATTGTATATTCAATACGGCTAAAAAAGCTAACTACGTTATATAATCCGCTAACTTTAATTGCTTGGCAAAATATAATTTCGGCAGTGCTAGTTTTGCCACTAGTACTTATATTCGACGTAAAGCATTGGAATACTAGCATGTTTTGTATCGATGCCGTTATTCCACTACTTAAATTAACCATATTTGCATCGTCGCTGGCTTTTTTATTCTATTCCAATGCTGTGCAGGTTTTAGGGGCTGTACGGGCAAATATTTTCACTAATCTTATACCTGTATTTACGGCTACTCTCTCGTTTTTCCTTCTTAACGAAAAGCTTCTGTTTCATAATATTTTAGGTATAGTAATGGTAATTACCGGGCTAATTTTATCGCAATCGAATTGTACTCTATTCCGCCGAAAACTTCTTTTTTTCAACTTAACCAGTGCACAGAATTTTGGGGAGTGTTATATTATTTTAATTCGGCTTTTTTCTAAATACGCAAACAAAATGCAATAAAATAACTGAAAACTTAACCCCGAGTACACCCACATATTTACAAATGTATTTAAAAGTATTATAGTTAACATAATACACCAGCCAGTTAGGAAATACGACGACGATGTTGGCACTAAAAAAACATAACAAATAATTAGAGTTATAGAAAACAGCAATATTATTATCGATCCACTCCATCCCATTAAAATATGGGGCATAAAAAAAGCTGTTGATGCTGTAAGGTTATTCAAAACCCTATATTTATCTTCAACGGGGTCGGCTATTCGAAAATAATATATTATTCTTTTCGAAATAAAATCGGGTAATAGCTGGGTTATAATAAAATATGTGGGTTGAGGCTTTAATTTTTCGATTTTTGTAACATTTACAGCATTTTGAAAATTGCCTAATGGTGTAGCAACATAAAGGTAGCCCCAGAAGAACTCCTTCGGTATTGGTCCATCGCGAAACGATTTCGACACCTTAGTGCCATTCATAATCAAATACTTGTTGTTTATACTTTCGGTATTGCGTAAATTACCTAGGAACCCAAATAGCCAGAACCCTCCAACAATTATAGTAATTGCTACGAAAAACAACTTGTAATTTATTGTTCGTAGTTTTATTAAATATAAAAAGCTTGCGGGGGCAAATACCACTAAAAGCCCACCTCTATTCATTAATAATAAGTTAGGCAAAACTAAAATTACATAGTAAAAAAATAATTTTAACGAGTGGTTGCTTAAAAACCTATGAAATATTAAAATAGCGTAGAATCCTGTAAAGGTTGAAAGTACTGTGTGAAAAGTTTTAATACCTACAAAATCGAAATGGTGGTAGTCAATCCCTGTAATTATTTGTATAAGAGGTATTCCCCCATAATTTATAAATTCAATAGTATAACCTAAATATATAATACAGATAATAACTAAAGGATTATAAAATGAAACGATTGGAGTAAACGTAATTTTTTTATATCGCTCAAATATCACCCCAAAAACATAATAAGCAACAAACGAAATAGTGAAAAATATGTATAACGAAGTTGAAATATTTGGATATGCACCCGACCATTTTAACGAGTATACCGCGTACACAAATGCAAAACTAAATATATATAGGAAGAATGGGTTTGTGAACCACTTTGTATTAAATCTCATTGTTTTATATACGTTAAGCTATTGATTATTTTTATACCAAGCTACCATTTCGGCTATGCCTTGCTCAACACCATATCGTTTTATATCTTCCTCGAACGGAAAGTTAGTTGTAATATGTGATGATCCAAAAAGTTTTTCATACTCACGCGGGCGAAGTTTTATTAGTACTTTTAACATCCATTTAGGCATTTTAACAAGGGTAACTTTACTTCCAAGATACTTTGATATTATAGTTAATAAATATTCGGTTGATACTGGTTCATTGTCTGATATCAAATGAATACCATTCAATCGTTTTTTAGCTATAATTGTTAAATATTGAATAAGGTTGTATATATGAATAAAATCGCGGCTATTATTTAAACCCTTAAACGGTAGTGGAAACCCTTTGTCAGCCAATTTTATCAACCGCATCATGTTTCCTGGAGCTTTTCCACCTCCATAAATCATTGGAGGGCGCACGATGGCAACTTTAAATATTTCATCTTGCATTAATAAAAGTGCATTATCGGCTTTTAATTTCGAAAGCGCATAAGGATTTTGTGGGATGCAACGAGTTTCAAATGCAATATTATCATTATTTCCATATATTGCTATAGTACTCATTTGAATAAACAAACTTACACCGCCAAGTTTTGCCTTCTTGGCAATATTAATTGCAAGTTTATGGTTTACATCGTCGTATATTTTTTCTTCTTTAATATCAGGGCGATGAACAATTGCGGCAAGGTTTAATACAACATCAACATCCTCAAAATCTAACTCTTCAACTTTTTGTGTTAATAAATCAATTTCGGTAATTTTTAAACTACTATTTTGTTTTATAAAGTTTTGACCGATAAAGCCCGATGCGCCCGTAATTGCAATATGCATATTTTATAATTTATAAGATGTAATAATTAGATTTTCTGATAATTATCAACTGTCGAGGTTTTAATCAAGCTGAATTCAAGCTGCAAATGCAACTTTTTTTAATTGCTGAATTCAGGCAATTTAAAAGGTTATTTTTTTTGAGGTGCTAAGAGTATTTCTATTATATTACTATTTAAATGCAATTTTTGAGAGTTGAAACATGGAAAGTTCAATAGAAGTCAATTATTTGTTTGACTGGTCATTTTCATTCGTAGATGTGAGTTTTACTTGGTGTAACTTTGTGGTTTCGTCGTGAACTTTGTGATACAGCTATAGCACAAAGACTCACAAAGTTGCCACAAAACTATTCAAAAAAAATTATTAAGCACTTAGCACCTCAAAAAAATTATTAACCAGTTTAATTGCCGCATTTAGAAAGCGAATTGCCAAAAAAACTGGCATAACCAGCATACCCCCCAGATGAAATGGCGTACCCATGAAACTAATCGGCGTACCCACGGGTTAAAACGGTTTACCCACGAAACTAATTGACGTACCCACGGATTGAAGCGGAGCGTTCACAAAACTAAAACACTATCCAGCAATTGGAACTGGGTAATTATCGGGCTAGTTTATTTCTAAGCTTATATAAAATTGGTTTAAGATGCAAAAAAAACGTCCTTAAGCCAGCTATCCAGCGAGTACTTGTTAAATATAATAGAATCTTCTTTTACAGGCTCACTTTTTACAAAGCGTAAATCTATTATAGGGTTTAATCTATCAATTACACAAATATTGTTTTTGTTAAATAAATCGTAACCTTCAATATTACTATTTGTGGTTATTAGTTTTCTTCTGGCTCCAAATACTTCGATACTTCTAATTGTAAGCCCACTTTGTTTTGGGTGCTGTATATCAATTATTACTTTCGAACGTCCAATTAGCTCCAATACTTTAGGTTTACTTAACGAGTTAAATCTCGCATCGGTTATAGGGATAGTTCGGTATTGCTTATTAAATATTTTTTTAATAAAGAATATTATTGGGCTTTGAAAATATAAATAATAATAAATGGTAAGTTTTTCCCGTTCGGCTTGATGTTTAATATCCTCTAAAAACCTCCATCTATCGCTATGTATAGTACCTATAAAGAGAATATCTATATTGGCAATACTGTTAGCTGGTTGAATAGTCGAATATTCGTTTAAATAGAAGAGTGGTCTAAAATCAAGCGATTTATAATTTAATGCATCAGTTGTGTCGAACGACAAAATTTTGTGAAATAAGTGCAAACTAGTAGCTAAATGTGGGTAATTAGCAATAGAATCGATTAAATATAAAATAACCTTTGCATTAGGCTGGCTAATTTTAATTAAATTTATTACTTCGGGAATGGCGGTCTCTCCTTTAAAAAAGAAAACATAATCAAACTCTTTAGTGTTTTTATTAAGAATACGATTATAATAATTAATAATCCATTTCTTAAGTAAATGGGGTTTTATTCTTATTAATACTTTAATAAAAAAAGTGTTTGATGGTCTTTCATCGTGCAACGATACATTTGCTTCTAATTCCCTCAACCGGTTTGCAATTTCTTTTTCGTAGCCGAAAAATTGAGGCGAAAACATTAAAATATTTATATTTCGAAAATGTATCATTTATACAATCCCTTTTTTTTCATTTCGTCGATACTTTGTTGATAATTATCGGTTTGCACATTTTGATTATTTACCCAGTCAACAAACTTCGAAATACCTTTGGTAAACGTAACTTTTGGTTTAAAGCCAAGCAGTGCTTCTATTTTTGATGTATCGGCATAATTATCGCGTATATCGCCTAACCTATAGTTACCTGTAACCTGTATTTCGGCTTTCGATTTGTATTTTTCTTTTAACGTTTCGGCTACTGTTAATACACTTATTCCTTTGCCCGTACCAACATTAAAACTTTCGAAATTGGCAGCGTCTTTTTCAAGTCCTAAAATAGTTGCATCAACTACATCGTCTATAAAAACAAAATCGCGACTTTCTTCGCCATCTTCGAATATAGATATGTTATTCCCATTTTTAATACGCGTGGAAAATATCGATAATATGCCCGTGTAAGGGTTTGAAAGTGATTGCCCTGGCCCATATACATTTTGGTAACGTAATGCAACTATTGGAATATTTAACGATTTGCCTGCTATCATACTCATCTCTTCCTGAGCTTGCTTGGTAAAGCCATATATTGAAGTAGGGTGAATTTTGGAATCCTCGGTGGTAGCAACAAGCCTAGCATTCTGGTTACAAATAGGACATTTAACCTTAAAATCACCAATACGCATAACTTCGTCCTTGCGCGAATGAGGATATACATCGTTATGAATAGAACAAACATATTTTCCTTCGCCATATATAGCTCGCGACGAAGCTACTACAACTTTTTTAATGGTGTGTTTCGTATTGGCTAGTATATCCCACAAAATTGCAGTGCCTAGCACATTAACCGTGTTATACTTTTCAATTTCGTACATCGATTGACCTGTACCTGTTTCTGCCGCCAAATGGATAATTGCATCTTGGTTATGTACAGCCCTCACTAAATCGGCTCTGTTTGATACATCGCCCATAATTACAGATACCTTATCTTTAATTGATATGTACAAAGGCGAATTTTCCGGCGCATCGCCATGTATTTGTGGCGAAAGGTTATCTAAAACCGTTACGGTATAACCTTTTTCGATAAGTTTTAACGATAAATTGCTGCCAATAAAACCAGCACCTCCGGTAATTAAAATCTTATTCATATTTAAATATTTTCCCACTTGGTTGTTTCAAAATTAAACTTTTTTATTGGCTTTGCAGGGCTGCCTACAGCTATGGTATATGCCGGAATATTCTTAGATACAACACTATTTGCACCAATAATAGCACCTTGCCCAATGGTTACACCTGGTAATACAGAAACCGATTCGCCAATCCATACATTATCCATAAATTCAACAATATTTTCGATAGTACCCTGTTTAAAATAAATATCGGGATTGATAACGAAGTGGTATTTTTCACTTAGTTCAATAGATTTTTTTATGGCAATATTATGAGCAGCGCCATAACCTGGGTTTGAGGGATTATGAATGTACTCGACAGGAAAAATAGAAAGTTCTTTTTGTAGTACGTTGGTGGGAGAATTATCAATTATATATAATTTAAGCTCTCTTGTTTTACCAACTATATTTTCAAGTGTTGGTATTATATCGGATAAAGAATTATTAGATGACACAATTGATACAGATATTCTCTTCATCGCATTATAATTAATGGAATATACCTAATACAGTTTAATCTAAACGCTATCTTCTTAAATATTCCATATTTACTTATACCGCCAGTAAATGAAATGGCATTTTCGTGTCGTCTATACATAATTAGTTTCTCATTTATAAAAATCGTTTTATAAAAAAGTTCAGTAACAAATCCGATCCATAAATCATGTAATGGAATTTTTTTGGGAAATGGTATTGCCTTTTCTAAAACATTTCTATTAAAAGCCATACAGCAACCAATATAATTGTTTTTAATTAAATTGTTAATTAGCCCTTTTTTTGAATTATTAAACTCAAAAAAGGAGTTAATTATGATATCACCATTACTGTTTGTAACAAAGCAGTCTGATACTGTCATGTCATATTTTTTTAAATAGGGTAACGTTTTAAAAATTTTATCTTTCAACCATACATCATCCTGATCGGCCAAAAATATGTATTCGCCCTTTGCATGGTTAAGAGCATTTTCGAGATTAAAAATAGGACTTTGGTATTTACCATTTTCAAGCAACTTAATTCTCGGATCGCTGTAACCTTTAATAATTTCAACAGTTCTGTCTGTAGAGGTATCATCTGAAATAATAATTTCATCTCCAGTATCGAGTTGTATTATGATAGAATCAAGTTGTTGCTTAATATATCTTTCGCCATTATATGTTGGTATACAAACTGATACGGTTTTATTATTTATCATAATTATTGTATTGCTTTATGTTTAAGTTTAAATAATTCAAATTTAGTCCAATATGTAACTTTTAATAAAAAATTGATTAACCAATTTATATGTTTTGACCGAATTTTGTTGGTTTCCATAAAGCCCTCATTTAACAACTTTGAACTTATCCCATTTGTTGAATAAAAGGCAATAATCATGTTGACTCGTTTTACTTTTAATTTTTTGAGATATATTATTAGGTTAAGCTCATAATCACCCATAATTTTAAATTTAATGTTGTACCTCCAATTTATAAATAGTTCTTTTGAATAAAAGGCTCCTTGATGACATATAGTATTATTTAATAATGTATTAAGGCTAAATTTCGATTTAATTACAGTTTTGTTTGGTAATATAACATCACCAAAAACTACTTTGAATTCTGTATTGAAATAATTTGATATATTATATAACACTTGCGAATTAATCAAATAATCATCAGATCCTAAAAAATATAACCAGTCGCCAGATGATTTCGATATTCCTTTATTCATAGCATCGTAAATACCAGTATCTTTTTCAGAGCACCAATAAGCGATGTATGTTTCATATTTTTTTATAATTTCGGTTGTTCCATCGGTTGAACCGCCATCAATAATTATATATTCAATATTTTTATAAGTCTGATTTAACACTGATTGTATTGATTTTTCAATATTGTTAGCACAATTAAAAATAGGAGAAATAATACTAATTTTATTATTCATATTATGCACAATTTATAACGAAGCAATGTGAATTTTGCACTAGCATTTTTAAGAGTTAAACAATTTTAGCTTTTTGCAAGAAGTATTTCCCTTCTTGCAATTTTATACTTTTATTTATATGGAAAATTATTGAAACAAAAATCAATAAAGTAAATACCGAAGAAAACTCAGGTCTAGAATACAAATTAATGAGTATCAGAAAAACCATTTTTAAATAATCAATTAATTCATTATTTTTTAATTTTACAATAAGGTAAATCATATAAAGCGGAAATAAATAATAAAAGATTGAGCCAATTATACCATATTGAGTAAAAATCGAAAGTAAACTTGCACTTTTTATTTCTATTTCTCTTGTACCAACTCCCAATAATGGATTTTGTATAAATATTTTCTCATTATGAGCATAACGTTCAGTTCTATTGTCGCCAGCTAACCCACTTTTATTTAACTCAAATCGTTTAAAGGTAAATTCATAGATTTTACCGTAAGTTGCAAGGTCTTGATTGTTCGATAGAAAATAAAAAGAAGAATAACAAAAAAGCAAAATAATTGCAAAATATTTGAAATAACGCCGTTTAAAATAAAAAAAGAGAAAATATATTGCAATAGCAAAATAAAAAGCCAACGAAAATGTAAAAATGGTTGTAATAATTAATAATATTTCAATTTTTATATTTCTAAAATAAATGCGATTAAGCAGGATTGCAAATAATGAATATAGGGCAAAAGTTCCTGGTTCGTCAAAAAAACCAGAAAATCTAATTACCCTTATATCTGCAAAATTATAGTATATATTAGTTGTTGTAAGCCCTAAAAAAAATGATGTACCACTTAAAGAATATTGAACATTAAAAAAGGGAGTAATGCCAATAAATAAATGGATAAAAAATGTTATAGTGCCACCTATACCCATTAATAATATAATATAAACATATGACTTGGCATAAGTTTGAAATCCTATAAATCCATTAATATAGGTAATAATTATTAAGAGTGAAACTAGTTGGATACATATATTAATGTTCGTCAAATCATTATGGTAAATTGTTGCAAATAAAAAAAAAGCTATTTGTATTGCTATAATTAATATCGTCTTAATTTCGAAT
>JANYAP010000165.1 GCA_025361285.1 Bacteroidales bacterium
CTCACATTTCCTCATTCTCACATTTCCTCATTCTCACATTTCCTCATTCTCACATTTCCTCATTCTCACATTTCCTCATTCTCACATTTCCTCATTCTCACATTTCCTCATTTTCACATTTCCTCATTCTCACATTTCCTCATTCTCACATTTCCTCATTCTCACATTTCCTCATTCTCACATTTCCTCATTTATAATTATGCCCTTCCTCCTCTCCACCTCATATTTTGCTCCAATACAATACTTTGCAAAGTTGGCTACTGCCGATGTCGTTATTTTGGAGGCGTACGAGCATTACCCAAAGCAAACGTACCGTAATCGTTGTGTTATTTATGGGGCTAATGGAGCGCAAACGCTTACCGTTCCGGTGGTGCGAGGTGATACCTTGAAAATTTACACTAAAGATGTTCGTGTCGATTATTCGATGAATTGGCAAAACAATCACCTACGAGCCATCGAATCGGCATACCGCTGCTCGCCTTTTTACGAGTATTACATCGACGATATTGAACCGTTGCTCAAAAAAAAGCATACGTTTCTTATCGACTTAAATTCCGAAATAACTTCAACCTTTGTCCAATTAATTGGAGTTACTATTAACTTACAGATAACCAACGAGTATATAAAGCAAATATCGCCCGATATAATCGATTTGCGCAATGCCATTCATCCAAAGCCACAAACCGCAGCACCCGACAAGATGTTTGTAGCACCAACCTATCGGCAAGTTTTCCAGCCCAAACTAGGCTTTATTAAAAACTTAAGTATCATAGACTTACTATTTAACGAAGGTCCCGAAACTTTTAAGTATCTTCATGATCAGTAGTTCGGTATGTATTCAAATTCTGCTATTTTCATTATTCGTAATGTGATGAAATACATAGAAATAATGAAATATTTCTAACGTATTAAATATGAATGGTTTGAAAAATATTCTCCAAACTATTGCACCCTAGCTCCAATAAAAAAAGCCGCCCCCTTACGGAACAGCCTTCAACCCAAAACCAATTAACAAAACCTAAAACCTAAAACCTAGTGTGGCAACGAAACGATTAACCTGATAATTGATATCGGCAATAGTTGGGTTATTAACGTACTCTATATTGCCGTTGTTGTTTACCTCCGTCCAGTTGTAAAGCGTGTATTTATCGGGATAAAGCATAGCTACATAAGCGAAATCTATATAAAAAGTTTTTCCTCTAAACCCTATACCACCAGAATACGAGGTAGTTTTTAACGATTTCAGATCCGCATCCTTAAATGGTGTGCTATAAATACCATAACCACCACGAAGAGAAACATTAGCCAAAACTTTTATTTCAGCTCCTATCTTAATATTATTCACAGCGTTATACCAATCTTTAACATCTTCATTTTGAAAGTTAATGTTATCGCCCGACAATTTCGCATTTTGGTAGTTTAAACGCTCATAATCAACGCTAAGTAAGCCAAACCGGGGAAAAACAAGCGCCAAACTGCCAATTGCTTTCCAAGGTGTGTTTAAAGTATTATTTTCGATACGTGGAGGGTTTTGCGTTCCTCCAGAATAAGTTGGGTCGTTTGCTGCGTTCGGCTTAAAATATGCGTCTATGTTGGTGTAGAACTCCGAATCGATATTATAAAAAGTTGGTGTATGGATAGCTAATCCTAATCGCAAAAAATTTACTGGTTTAATTATTCCCCCTAATTTTATGTTCACCCCCGTACCCGACAATTTATTATGATAGCTGAACGTAAAAGATCGTAAATTTGGAAAGTTAGGCACATCGTAGGTATCCTCGTAATGATTATACAATTCTTCGTATTTTAAACGCTGAATACCAATTGTTGCTCCTAAATAAAGCATGTTACTATAATTGCCCGCAATAGAAAAAGCATATTCGCCTATACCACCTTTTGTTGTAAGCTTGCGTTCCTGATAATGCCCATAACTATTTTTATTTACTGTGAAATCTGAGGCATAACTATCGTCACTAAAATAATCGTTAAAAAGTAATTGATTGTCGTGCGCCAAGCCTTCGTAAAATTCGTATAAGTCATTAATTGGCACAGGTTTAACCGCTCCCTTTGATACTTCTCCATTTGCATAATATACAAATTCGTCAAGTAAAGAGCTAGTGCCTATTGGGTTTTTCATTACAGCAGTCCTGTTAAAATCGTTAAGCCGGTTAAATGCTAAACCAAGGCTAACACTTATCAAACCCTCATCTTTATTAAGGTTACTTGTATAAACATAACCTATGTTTCCAATATTCAATTTATTAGTAAAATCGCTGGTTTGGGTACCCCAATTAGCCACAGAAGTATTGCTGTTATGCGAAAGCGATATCGCAAAATCGGAAGTTCTAAAAAAACCAATTCCAGCTGGGTTTATACTCATCGATGTTTGGTCGGCTCCCAATGCACCGAACGCACCATTTAAGCCCATTGCGCGAGCTGTACCCCATGGGTAGTTTTGCGAAAACCTAAGCATATCGGAGGCGCTAATATTCTGAGCCATAGTAATCGTATTTGCGATTACTGATATTGCAATTATTATATAAAGCCTTTTCATGTGTGTGTTTTTATAAGTTAAGCAACCCTCAATTATCGTCTGCCTCCCGAAGAGCGAGAGCCGCCTCCCCCACCGCCACTGCTTCGTGATGATGATGAAGATGATGGCGATGAATAAGAATTGCTACTACTCGATGGACTATAACTACGAGTACTATTGTTACTGTTTGATGGAGTGTAACTTCTGTTGCTACTTCCGCTCGAATAATTACTTTCAGCCGATCTACTTGGACGCGATTCGCTATTTGAGCTTTGACGTGTATAACTTGGTGTAGATGACGATCTTGGAGCGCTATACGATTCCGTACTGCGTGCCGATGACCGTGAGGAATTATCGTTATACGATGGTCGACTATATGTTCGTGGCTGGTTGTATGATGGAGTATAGTTCCGTGAATTGGATGTGCTTTCGGCACTTTTTAAGTTCGATCTTTCGCGTGTGCTACTTTCTCGTACTGTTCTGTTTCCCATAGAATTAGCTCGACTATCACTATTTGCTCTTGTGTATCGGTCGTTTGAATACGATCTATTTGTTATTGCCGATCGAGTGGGTGCAGATGTGTAACTTCTGGTGTACGATCCGCCAGTTGAACGACTATTTATTCCACGGTAACGCGAATTACCCGATGAACCATAACTATTATAATCGTTGTAAAAAGCCCCATTACTATACCTTCCGCCGCTTCCGTAATAGTAACCATCGTTAAAACCATTGTAATATCCGTTATAATATCCGCCGTAGCCGCCATAACCGCCATAGCCATAATAGTCGGAATAGAACGGCGAATAACCATAGCCATATCCACAACCATACCCGTAGCCCATCGAGAAACTTAAACCTGGCGAATACCAAAATGGATCGGAATAAAAGGGATCGTAGTAGCTGCCATAGCCATAGCTATGAAACCTGCGAATACGCGATGAATAACGATAGTCGTCGTAATTATCGTCTAAATAGTAATTATTTACTACAGTGCCACTTTCGTTCCCATCGGAGTATTGTGGCTGCTCACTTACAGGCTCGCGAGAGTCGCGCTGGCTGTTGTAAGCTGTATATTTACTGTCGGGCTGTATGGTAGTATCTGTAGCCTGATCATAAGAAGTATCATTAGCTACGCCATTTTCCATTTGCTGACGATATTTTTCGTAGTCCGACACATTTTCGCTTTTCCGACTCGATTGCGAAACTACGGCGTTGTTGCTTTGTCCATTTCCGTAGTTTTTTCCGGGTGTGTAGTATAAATCGTCGTTGCCGGTGCTGGCATAATAAGTGGAAGAGCAAGCACTAAAAAACAGTGCAACTATAAGTGGTACAATTAATTTTGCTTTCATAACCCGTCCTCCGTTTAGTTAAATGTAATTTTTTAGTTCAAATTTATTTACTTTGCAAGTTTAATTATTCATTTCATCAATACAAATACTATACCAAAAAATAATATGGCGAAGGAAATAACGAATAGAACAGAAAACTATTCACAGTGGTACAACGATTTAGTTATAAAGGCCGGATTGGCCGATAATTCGGCTGTGCGTGGGTGCATGGTAATTAAACCTTATGGTTATGCAATTTGGGAGAAAATACAAGCAGCTCTCGATAAGATGTTTAAGGACACAGGACATTCCAATGCCTACTTTCCGCTATTTATTCCTAAATCGTTTTTTAGTAAGGAAGCCAGCCACGTTGAAGGGTTTGCCAAAGAATGTGCGGTTGTAACACATTACCGTTTAAAAAACGATCCTAACGGAAAAGGCATTGTTGTTGACGAAGATGCCAAATTGGAAGAAGAATTAATAGTTCGTCCAACATCCGAAACAATTATTTGGAATACTTACCGCGGTTGGATACAAAGCTACCGCGACTTGCCATTACTTATTAATCAGTGGGCCAATGTGGTACGCTGGGAAATGCGTACCCGACTTTTCCTTCGAACTACCGAATTTCTTTGGCAGGAAGGACATACAGCACACGCCACGCAAGAGGAAGCATTAGAGGAAACCTACAAAATGGTGAACGTTTATGCCGATTTTGCCGAAAACTTTATGGCAGTGCCTGTCATTAAAGGTGTAAAAACTGCCAACGAACGTTTTGCTGGAGCCATCGACACTTTGTGCATTGAAGCTTTGATGCAGGACGGAAAAGCATTACAATCGGGAACTTCGCATTTTCTTGGGCAAAATTTCGCGAAAGCGTTCGATGTAAAATTTACAAACAAAGAAGGTAAACCCGACTACGTTTGGGCGTCGTCGTGGGGCGTTTCAACGCGCTTAATGGGTGCGCTTATTATGGCACATTCCGACGACAATGGTTTGGTATTACCTCCAAAACTAGCTCCTATACAAGTAGTTATAGTTCCAATATTTCATAAAGAAGAGCAGTTGACACTTATTTCCGAAAAAGTACTACCTTTAAAGAAACAGCTCGAAACTCGTGGCATTTCGGTACAGTTCGATAATCGCGACAACCTAAAACCTGGCTTTAAATTTGCCGAGCACGAACTTAAAGGAATACCCGTGCGCATTGCCATCGGACCGCGCGATATCGAAAGCAACACACTCGAAATTGCTCGCCGCGATACTCTCGAGAAAAAAACTGTTTCGGTAGATAATATTGAAGATTACATAGTTACATTATTAGACGATATTCAAAGCAATATTTTTCAAAAAGCTTTAAAATTTAGAGAAGAAAGTACCTATAAAGCTGATACATACGAAGAATTTAAGCAACTTCTCGAAAAAGGCGGTTTTATTTATGCCCACTGGGATGGAACGCCCGAAACCGAAACGCTTATAAAGGACGAAACCAAGGCAACCATTCGCTGCATTCCGTTCGACAATCCTTTGGAAGAAGGTAAGTGCATTCGTACCGGTAAACCATCGACACAACGGGTTTTATTTGCACGATCGTATTAATAAGTAATAATTTAGTTATCAATATAATACGGTATTATTTAGTAGGTTTTGCAAGTGCGGCAATATTACTAATTGCAAACTCTCTTGCCGCATTTAGTCAGGAAGAAACATACTCCCGACTAAAGTTAGATTCCGTTGCTCTAAAAACGGGACAATTGCTTGTTATTCACAACAAAACCTATTTAATTAAACGAGATACGGTTCTAGTTATTCCATCGTCGGTAAAATATAGTGTTAAAAAAAACAGAGGCGATGTGTTTTTTGGCAATTTGGAGCAGAGTGTTACTAAACGCAAATGGACTAGAGAATTACATAACATAGTTATTGCACCTAAGCGAAATAATGGCAATGCCGACTCTCTGAAAACTAGTTTTTCGGAAAATCAATTTATAAATTATAGCGGGCGGCCTATTAGACATATACGTATAAAGCAAATAGATGTATTTGGACCTACAGTTTTCGATACCACCCGTACTCCAAAATCGTGGATTGAGCGAACTGGAAATAAAATTCATTTTACGTCGAAAGAGTACCTGATAATGAAGAGTTTGCTGTTTAAAAAGGGCGATTACCTAAGTCCTGAAACGTTTTCGGACAATGAACGTATTCTAAGAGCTTTGCCATATCTTGAAGATGCTTATATATCAGTGCATTCCGCTGGCGAATTAAGCGATTCGGTGGATGTAACGATTATTACGAAGGATTTATGGGCCGAAGCCTTTAATATTCAAATAGATAATATATACTCAGGGCAGGTTCAGTTGTGGAATAGAAATATTTTGGGTTTTGGGCACGAAATGCAAAACAATATCCCGTGGGATTCGCGCAAAAAGTCCACAATTGGTTACAATGGTCATTATAAGGTTAATAATATAGCTGGCACATTTATTAAAGGCAATTTTTCGTATTTAAATAGCTTTAACACCGAATCGTTTGCCCTAAATCTCGATAGAGGATTTTTTACGCCAAACATAAAATATGCCGGAGGTTTATCGCTCGAAAACACAAACACTTTAACATATTTTAAAGTAGATACTGCTTTTAGCGATGTTCCCCTAAAATACAATAGATATGATGGTTGGATAGGTAGGTCGGTTTCGATAAATAACCATGACGGATTTACAAAATTACGCCAAAACATTACTTTTTCGGCACGAATATCGCATAACCTATATACTGAACGCCCAAATATATCGAAGGACACTTATTATCAATTCCAAAACAAAACACTATTGTTGGGTACCATATCGTACGAACGGCAAAGTTTCTTTAAAAGTAATTTAATTTACAATTTTGGTAGAACTGAGGATATTCCGGTAGGAGGTCAGGTTCAGTTTACTTTAGGTGTCGAAAATAACGAGTTCTTTACACGTAAGTATTTAAGCACCAATATTAAAGCAGGAAAGTTTTTAGGAAATATAGGGTATTTATATACCTCGTTTGCAATAGGCGGGTTTATTACCAAGCAAAATGAACTGGAACAAGGCGCTATTGCTGCTTCCGCTAACTATTTTTCGAATATATTTACATTTCGACGGTTTAATTTTCGTCAATTTATAAATACCTCATTCACAAATGGTATAAACAGGTTTAGCACCGAACTTATCACTATTAATAAACAGTACGGGATAGCGGGATTTTCGAACGATTACGTTACTGGAAACCAGCGCTTTAACATGCACTGGGAAACTGTTTGTTTTACGCCATGGTACTTTTACGATTTTAGGTTTGTGCTTTTTGCTTTTGCCAATCATTCGTGGATAAAGCAAAATAGTAGTCCGTTATTTGGCCGATGGCCCTATACTGGCATTGGTTTGGGAATACGAATTCGTAATGAACGACTGGTATTCAATACAATACAAATACGATTTACCTTGTACCCTAACATACCAGCCAATTCGCAGAGCCAGTTTTTCGAAATGTCGGGCGAACCATTGTTAAATCCTCCGACTTTTGCGCCACAAGCACCAGAATTGTTGGAGTATAGGTAATGTAATATTTAGGCTATTAAGCTGAAGAAAATATATGCCGAAGATTGTTTATTTTATTGGTGTTGTGTGCTAAGTGTCTTCAACCTAATAACCTAGGTCTTTACGTGCATTTGGAACTTGAATCTGCGGAACGAAATTTGGGACAAAAAAGGATTTTAATAGTTATTTTTTGCGAACTTGCGACTTCAATTTTGAATAAACAAATAAATGAAGACTAAAGAGAAAATAAGCATAGATGAATTTGACGGTAAACGCTTTCAAATTCGACTTGTCGAACCAAAAGACAATAAAAAAGCTGTATTAACTCACTATTTGCACAACATTCACAATGGAGTTTCAAAGCATTATAAAAATGACGCTTTGAACGTTCTAAAAGAATATGTTCAATATAAGGAACTAGACGAAAACATCTCACTTGTTGCTGAAGAGGCAATTCAACAACTGCTTTTTGAAGTTGAAAATGTTCCATTCCCAACACCCAAAAATTATAAATTTCAGTTTATCGACCTTTTTGCAGGTATTGGTGGTTTCCGACTTGCAATGCAAAACCTTGGAGGAAAGTGTGTATTTACAAGTGAGTGGGACAAAGAAGCACAAAAAACCTATCGAGCAAATTTTGGGGAAATTCCATTTGGCGACATAACTAAACCACAAGTGAAAAAATATATTCCAGACAATTTCGATGTTCTATGTGCTGGATTTCCTTGCCAAGCATTTTCAATTGCTGGCAAACGTGGTGGCTTTGACGACACAAGAGGAACGTTATTTTTTGACGTTGCAGAAATTATCAAGAAACATAAACCAAAAACGATTTTCCTTGAAAATGTAAAAGGTTTAAGAAGCCACGACAAAGGCAAAACACTTGAAACGATTTTAAATGTTTTACGCAACGACCTTGACTACTTCGTTCCCGAACCTCAAATAATAAATGCAAAAGAGTTTGGCGTTCCGCAAAACAGTGAAAGAATTTGCATTGTTGGTTTCCGCAAGAATTATTTGGGCGTTTCCCTATCGGGTCGGGCTTTGCGTTCCAATCTTTTTGTTCGTTCCTCACAAAAAGGATTTCCACTTCAATCCCTAACGCAAATCGCAGCATAGAAGTTTATGGCAAGAGATAATTGGAATAGAAAACAATTGATTGTAGCGTTAAATCTTTACTGGAAAATTCCATACAATAAAATTAGCGGTAGTTCCAATTCTGTTATTAAACAAATTGCTCCAATTATTGATAGAACCCCAGCAGCATTAGCTTATAAACTAATGAATTTTGCAAGCCTTGATGCTGAAAAACAAAAAATTGGAAACAAAGGGAAAAGTGCTGCAAGTTCATCAGATAAAGAAATTTGGAATGAATATTTGGGGCAGTGGGAAAAACTGGCATTTGATAGTTCCGTTATTCTCTCTACTATTCAAAATAAGCCATTTGAAGCAACAATAGAATTTGAGCCTGAATTAAAATTTGCTGAAGGAAAAGAAAAAGAAAGAATTGTAAAAACACGAATTAACCAAAATGATTTCCGTCAAAGAATTTTAGCATCATATAATGAAAAGTGCTGCATTACGGGTATTTCGATAACTTCTTTATTAGTTGCAAGTCACATCATTCCGTGGTCAAAAAATGTCCAAGAAAGACTAAATCCTAAAAATGGTATTTGTTTAAATAACATCCACGATAAGGCATTTGATAAGGGTTTGATTACGATAACAAATGATTTTAAAGTAAAACTTTCTAATGCTATATTGGAAAAGAGAAAGGAAAAAAACATTCAGAAATATTTTATTGAATATGAAAATCAACCAATAATTCTACCAGACAGATTTAGTCCTTCAGTTGATTTTTTAGAATACCACCATCAAAATATTTTTAATAAATGAAACATTCAATCAAAATAATTTTCGGCAAAGAACAAGTGAACAAATTTTTGTCAGAAACTCCTTTTTCTGAGGAGGAAAAAAGCATTAATGAAAAAGAATATCACTTTGAAACCAAATCTGAGTTAGATGCTTTTGTTAAAGGCGTTAGTGAAACTGTTGGATGGTTGGAGTGCTACATTGTTGAAGGTGCTGCCGTGTGAGGGATAGAAGCGAAAATCCTTTTTTTCTTTTTCAGAAAAAAAGATTGTAGCGAATAGCCCGACCCGTAGGGGCACACCCAAAATACTTTTTATCAACCCAATATGTGCAATCACTTGTAAAACACAAAGCAAGACACAAGGGAAAGGGAAACGTTTTGGATATGAAATTATTCCCGACACAGGCATTGCAAATGCGATTGTCGTAGGTGGTATGGGACGCGAGAGAAATTTAGTATACGACCATAGAATTACAGATTACACTCCTACTACTCATAATAAAGGTACTGTAAATCGTGAGGGAATTCGTAAAATGACTCCTTTAGAATGGGCGAGACTTCAAGGCTTTCCCGACATATATGTAATTCCTGTTGCAGACGCTTCAGCTTACAAGCAATTCGGCAATTCTGTTGCCGTGCCAGCAATTCAGGCGACAGCAACAAAAATTTTAGAATTAATTTTAAATAAATGAACAAACTAAATCAATTAGGCATAACCGTAGGAAAAGACAATAAAGCGGAAGTGGTTTTCGACAGCTTATTTCCAAGTTTTATGACTGTGAAATATAAAAAACCATCTGACTATATTTTGACATATTGGGAAGCATTTCAAAAACATCCCGAAGGAAATAATAATTTGAATGGAAAAATATTTGAATATATTTTGGCGACTTTATTTGTACGTGAAAACATATTGCCTTTGTACATGAGTGCAAAAGTTGCGTTTGTTCCTAATGTAATTTACGACCTAATGTTTTATACTGCAGAACGGGGACCAATTTGTATTTCCGCAAAGACAAGTTTGCGTGAACGCTACAAACAAGCAGACCTTGAAGCAATTGCATTGAAATATGTTCATAGGAAGGCATTAAGTTATTTAGTTACACTTGAAGCAAACGAAGCAAAAAGTGTAAAAGCAAAAATTAAATGCGGAGACGTTATAGGGCTTGACAATGTAATAGTGGCTACAAATAGCGACTTCAATGATTTAATTGAAGAATTGAAGACGTTTAAGTTTTCTGAACCGCCTACAGTTAAAGTAATTGAGAGCAATCAAATAATTACCATAGATAAAGTAAACGCATTAAAGTAACTTGGCTTACATATTGAAAAAAGCACAAGGCATAACTCGCTGTATAATACATTTGTTTTTATAGATCTCTGCCTTTCGACAAATCATTAAGTTTGGTGTAATTGAACAGGAAAGCATTATGCAATAGGCAAATATTCGCAGTACAATAGTTATAAACAACTAATTTTAAACAACATGTCATTTTCATCGCTAGGCTTATCCTCATCGCTTCTAAAAATTATTGCCGAACAAAATTATAACAAGCCATATCCTATTCAAAATGAGGCAATTCCAGCCATTTTGCAACGTAAAGACGTTTTGGGAATTGCTCAAACTGGTTCAGGTAAAACGGCAAGTTTTGTACTGCCAATACTGGAACTAGCTCAAAATAAAACGCTTTCGCGGAATCGCCACATAAAAACGCTAGTACTGGTTCCTACTCGCGAACTTGCTATTCAAACGGCCGATGTTTTTCAGCTGTTTGCATCGTCGTTACCAAAAAAGGTTAAAGCAATGGCAGTATATGGCGGCGTTTCCATTAACCCACAAATGATGAAACTGCAAGGCACCGAAATTCTTGTGGCTACAACTGGCCGATTGCTCGATTTGGTTGCATCGAACGCGGTAAACCTTTCGGAAGTTGAAACGTTGGTTCTCGACGAGGCAGATAAAATGCTCAATCTTGGCTTTAAAGATGAAATGACTCAGATTTTTAATCTGTTACCAAAAAATCGTCAAAATATTCTCTTCTCGGCTACACTTGGCAGCGATATAAGCTCTTTTCGCGATGTGTTATTGCACAACCCAGTATTAATAGAAATTAAAGCAGAAAGCAGTGATATAGAACTTATTACACAAACAGCTTATCATGTGGAAGCCGAACGCAAAGGACCTTTACTTCGCTATCTTATAAAGCACCTGAATATGACGCAAGTGCTTGTATTTGTGTCGTCGAAACATACTGCCGACCATATTACTGATAAACTTAACATTAACGGCATTGAATCAGCTGCTATGCATAGCTTAAAAAGCCAGGGAGCTCGAAATGAAGCATTACAAAAATTTAAGAAGGGTAAATTGCGGGTTTTGGTTGCTACCGATATTGCTTCGCGAGGTATTGATATTCAGTTTCTTCCGTATGTAATAAATTACGAGTTACCACGTTCGCCAAAAGATTACATTCATCGCATTGGGCGAACAGGGCGTGCCGATTCGCCTGGCGATGCCATTTCGCTAATAAGTCCCGATGAGGTTCATCATTTTGTAGTAATTCAAAAAAAGATGGGCAAGCGCATAACGCTTATTCAAACTAACAAGTTGGAATTGAAGGGGTATTAGATACTTTTAGATGCCAAAACCTTCCATGTAACCAGTATTAAATAAGACCTGATGCGTTCGTATGCATTTATTTTACTTCAAATGGGAATCGACGATGCCAAAAATCGTCAGGAAGGTTCTTTTTGTCTCCAACTACAATCACTTTTGCTTCATAAAGTCCGCTCTCTAACTGAACCCAGCAACCCAAGTGATACGATTCACTTGGTTCAATGTAAAAAGCAGGGTCTTTTAAATCATCAGGAATTTCAATATCCTTAAGCAAATTAACATGTTCAATTACAGTATCATACTGATTAGTGTCGAACCAATCAAAGGCTACTTTACTTTGTTTAACTTTTTTTATTTGAAGCTCTATTGAATATTTTACAGTTTCGATAGAATCTTTCCAAGTGTATTCAACTTCAGTTGATTTTCCGTTTTTATCCTTTCGAAATCTCTTAAACGTTCTAAGTTCAACAATACCTTCATTTTTAAAAATCACATCCAAATATATTTGATTTACATTGTTTATCAAATAATTAGAATTTAATAAATCTATAGTCAATTTAGTTTTTCTCCCTCTTTCCCGTCTATATTTCAGTAGTACCCATATAGCAAGTCCAAATGCTCCAAATCCAGTTAATATAGCACCAATTGCCGAACCTATTGGCGCTATTCTACTAAAAAAATCTAAATGATTACAACAATCAAGTATAATCATATTTTACAGAATTTGTTTCTAAAATATAAGCAAAAAGTTTAATTGCATGATTAGTAAGTGGCTCTGTTCTAGTTGCAGCCAACACCCTTGCTAAAACTCCTTGTCAATCAAGTAATTATTTCTATCGGTTGAGCTACGCGATATTAATTCGCCTAAAAAGCCAGCCAGAAATAACTGTGTACCTAAAACCATGGTTGTAAGCGCTATGTAGAAATACGGACTATCTGTAATAAGCCCTGCTTTTATATGCGCGGCCATGCAGTAAAGTTTGTGAATACCCAAATAAAGCGATGCACATAAGCCCACCATAAACATTATCATTCCAAGCGAACCGAAAAAATGCATAGGTCGATTGCCAAACTTCTGTATGTACATAATACTAAGCAAGTCGAGCGGACCGTTAATAAAACGCTCCAAACCAAATTTGGTAACGCCGTATTTGCGTTTTTGGTGTTGCACAACCTTTTCGCCAATCTTTAAAAAGCCTGCCTTCTTGGCCATGTATGGGATGTAGCGGTGCATTTCGCCATAAACTTCCACGCATTTTACCACTTCGTTGCGGTAAGCCTTTAAGCCACAGTTAAAATCGTTTAATTTAATGCCACTCATAGCACGTAGCGCGCCATTGTATAATTTTGTTGGTATAGTTTTCGATAATGGATCGTAACGTTTTTTCTTCCAGCCCGATACCAAGTCGAATTTTTCTTCTTTAATCATTCGGGAAAGTTCGGGAATTTCGTCGGGGCTATCCTGCAAATCGGCATCCATGGTAATAACTACGTCGCCTTTGGCTATTTTAAAGCCACAGTGCAATGCAGCCGATTTGCCATAATTACGGCGCATGTGTATGCCATGAATATTTAAATTCGTTTTGTGCAGATTTTCAATCACTTGCCATGAATTGTCGGAACTACCGTCGTCGATAAGGCAAATTTCGTACGAAAATTTGTTTTCGTTCATTACTTTATCAATCCAACTAACCAATTCGGGTAGCGATTCTTCTTCGTTAAAAAGAGGTATTACTAAAGAAATATCCATTTGTAAATATCAGTATTTATGATTGTTGTGTATTTCCCTTAGTATCGAAAATACTTGGTTCTTTTTTCAAAAAAGCTGCAATAACTAGCGAGAATATTGTTCCCATAAAAACCGACATAGGTATAACCATAATACTAATTAATCCCGGTGTCATTATTTTACTGCTCATATTAATAGCAGCTTCAACTTGATCGTCGGACATACCGTTAGTGGTTAGTTGCTCGCGGCTCATATCCAACATCTTTTGAATTAAGCTTGGGTCGATAAATTGGTATAGTGCGTAAGTGTAAAGCGCAACAAAAACCGACGAGAACAATACTGTTAACACACCAACGCCTAAGGCTTTACCATAAGTAATGGCCTTTTGCTCGCTTTGGTCGCGAAACGATTTAATTGCTAGATAGATACCGCCAATAATTAATACATAACTTATATAACTTAGTGGCTTATTTAGTGTTAGGTCGGCCACATATAAAATAATATTATACAGAACCATCGATATGCCCAGAATGGCTCCGTACGTCATTGTGCTTTTTAGCAAATTCGGGTTATTGTTTTCCATAAAAAATAGGTTTTAAAAGGTTTGCACAAATATATCAGTTTTTTTGTGCCTTGATTTTAAAATTGATTAGTTTTTGCATTTACATTTACAAAAATATTTATACTTTTGCGGCGGGTAAGTCTTATACGACCAGCTCCTATTTAACTCCCCCAGATTCGGAAGAAAGCAAGGGTAAATGGTTGAGCGGTGCGATGTAAGTAGCTTACCCACTTTTTATTTCCAATAATCAGTAATTTCCACATTCCCTCATCTGTCATCTTCCCATTTCCTCATTTGCCATCTGCACATTTGTAAATTGTCATTTGTCATCAGTCATTTTTCATCTTCCTCATCCACTCCCTAGCATTCACAAACGCCTCAATCCAAGGCGACACCTTATCGTTATTTCGTTCATGCGGATAATAAGCCCAATTCCAAGGAAAAATAGCTCGTTCGAGGTGTGGCATCATTACTAGATGTCGGCCATCGTTAGAGCAAATACCAGCAACGTTATATGCCGAACCGTTGGGGTTGCCAGGATAGGCTTCGTAACTGTATTTCATAGTAACGTTGTAGTCGTTTTCGGCATAAGGAAATTCGAATTTTCCTTCGCCATGAGCTACCCAAATACCTAATCGGCTTCCAGCAAGCGATTTTAACATAACCGATTGATTTTGTGGTATATTAACGTTCAAAAAAATAGATTCGAACTTGTGCGAGCTATTGTGGCGCATCTTAGGTTTTACTTCGTGGTTGGTGGAAAGTAAACCTAATTCAATCATTAATTGGCAACCATTACAAACGCCTAAGCTAAGTGTATCGGTGCGTTTATAGAAATTATCTAATGCTGCTTTAGCTTTTGGGTTGTACAGAAAAGCGCCTGCCCATCCTTTTGCCGATCCAAGAACATCCGAATTGGAGAAACCGCCAACAAACACAATCATTTGAACATCTTCGAGTGTTTCGCGACCAGCAATGAGGTCGGTCATGTGCACGTCTTTTACATCCATGCCAGCCAGATACATGGAATACGCCATTTCGCGGTCGCCGTTAACCCCCTTTTCGCGAATAATTGCAGCCTTAACTCCAGTTTTGCTTCTCCGTTTCGCATCAATGCCAAAAGGTTCAAACGTACCAGTAAATTTTGGATTGAATTGATATTGAAGTGGTTGATTTTTATAATTCGTAAACCTTTCGAGGGCTAATTCCGAGCCGCTTTGATTACAATCGAGCAGGTAAGATGTTCTGTACCAAATATCTCTCATTTTATCAATTTCGAACGACCATCTTTCGTTGTCCTTTTTAATGTTGAGATATCGGTCGGTTGAAATATCGCCAATCCAAATGAAGTCGATTTTATATGCGTCCATAAATGTTTGAACAGCAATGGTATCTTTAACCTGAATAACTAATCCGGGGTTTTCGCTAAATAGCAACTTAATAATGTCGGTTTCGCCTGCATAGGTTAAATCGATATTCATGCCTAATTTTTCTGACGCAAAAGTCATTTCGAGCAACGTGGTTATTAACCCACCCGACGAAATATCGTGCCCTGCAATAATCATCTCATCGTCAATTAATTGCTGTACGGCGTTGAAAGCAGTAGCAAAGTATTCAGTGTCGGATACTGTTGGTGTGGCGTTTCCTATTAAGTTAAGAATTTGCGCAAAGCTACTACCACCTAGGTAATGCGGCGATTTCGAAAGGTCGAGGTATAATAAAGCCGAACCTTCAACAGCTTTAATTACTGGCGAAATGGCTTTGCGGATGTTGAACACCTCGGCACTAGCCGAAATAATTACCGTTCCCGGAGAATAAACCACATCGCCATTCGGGTATTTCTGTGTCATCGAAAGGGAATCTTTACCTGTAGGAATATTTATGCCCAAAGCAATAGCAAAATCGCTAGCAGCTTTAACGGCGCGATACAATCGAGCGTCTTCGCCAGAGTTTTTACATGGCCACATCCAGTTGGCACTAAGCGAAATACCCTTTATTTTATCTTGTAAAGGAGCCCAAATTATGTTTGTAAGCGATTCGGCAATGGCAAGTATCGAACCAGCTGCAGGGTCGATTAAAGCTGCTGCGGGAGCATGGCCTAATGCAGTGGCAATGCCGCGTGGCCCCTGATAGTCGAGAGCTACAATGGCCATATTGTTTAACGGTAATTGTATTTCGCCCGCGGTTTGCTGCAAGGCAATTCGTCCGGTAACGGAACGGTCAACTTTATTGGTAAGCCAGTCCTTACATGCAACCGATTCTAATTGAAGTACTTGTTCTATGTATTCGTTAAGCTTATCTTTCTTATAAGTTACATCGGCAAAATTTGTTTGCTCGGTTTGGTCGCGCATATAGGTTTTAGGCGGATTACCAAGCATATCTTCAATTTTTAAATCGATAGGCTTTGTATCGGTTTTTCTATCGAGAAACGTAAACTGATGATCGCCAGTAACATCGCCAATAACGTACATTGGAGCGCGCTCGCGGTCGGCTATACGTTTTAGAAGGTCGATATCCTTTTCGTTCAACACTAAACCCATACGCTCTTGCGATTCATTCCCAACAATTTCCTTTGCCGAAAGTGTAGGGTCGCCAATAGGTAGCTGATCGGTATATATAACGCCGCCAGTAGCTTCCACCAATTCCGAAAGGCAGTTTAAATGACCGCCAGCACCATGGTCGTGTATCGAAACCACTGGGTTGTGCGAGGCTTCGCTTAACGCACGAATGGCGTTGCTTACCCGCTTTTGCATTTCGGGGTTGGAACGTTGTACAGCGTTTAGTTCGATAGAATTGCCAAACTCGCCAGTATTTACCGACGATACAGCACCCCCACCCATTCCAATACGGTAATTGTCGCCACCAAGCAACACCACTTTATCGCCTTTAATAGGCAGCGCTTTTAGCGAGTCGCGTTTAACGCCAAACCCAATGCCGCCAGCTTGCATAATAACTTTATCGAAGCCATATTTTTTCGAGCCTTCGTGGTGCTCAAAAGTCATTACACTACCGCATATAAGCGGCTGTCCAAATTTATTGCCGAAATCGCTGGCGCCGTTTGAGGCTTTTATAAGAATTTCTTCGGGGGTTTGGTATAGCCATGGGCGGGCTTCAATTTTCTTCTCCCAAGGGCGGCCACCATCTAAGCGCGGGTACGATGTCATGTAAACTGCTGTTCCGGCCAACGGAAATGAGCCTTTCCCACCTGCCATACGGTCGCGAATTTCGCCACCACTACCAGTTGCAGCCCCGTTAAATGGCTCCACAGTTGTAGGGAAGTTGTGAGTTTCGGCCTTTAACGATATAACTGTTTCAACGTCGTTAATCTCGAAAAAGTCGGGTTTGTCGTGCGTTTTTGGCGCAAACAAGCCAACTACTGGCCCTTGAGTGAAGGCGCAGTTGTCGCTATATGCCGATACTATTCGGTTAGGATTGGTTTTGCTGGTAAGTTTTATAAGCTGAAACAGCGACATTGGTTTTTCTTCGCCATCGATTATAAAAGTGCCATTAAATATTTTGTGCCTGCAATGCTCGGAGTTAACTTGCGAAAAACCAAATATTTCCGAGTCGGTAAGTTTTCGTTCAAGCTTATTACTTAATGCTTTAAGGTACGATATTTCTTCCACGTTCAACGCCAAACCTTCTTTGGAATTGTACGACTCAATGTTGTCGATATATAGTATTTGTTCGGGTTGTTTGTTGATAGTGAACAAGTTCTGAGTCAAATTTTCGTTCATGCGTTGAAGCATGCGATCGAAAGCAATATTGCCCGATTCAACTGCTTTGAATTCTTCAATACGTTCAATACCAGCAATTCCCATATTTTGGGTAATTTCAACGGCGTTGGTGCTCCATGGGGTAATCATTTCAACCCGCGGACCAACAAAAAAACCCTTTACAGAGTCGGTTTTTATTAGCTTTCCGCCACTAAATAACCATTCTAACTTGCTAATATCGTTGTTTGAAAGCGGCTGTTTTACTGAAACAGCATAAATTTGTTTTTCGGCACCCTCGAAAAATGAAATCATCGGATATCTATTTTTATTTTCGCCGCAAAAGTACAAAAAGAGAGTGGTTTTATGGTAAAAAAAGGTAAAGGAATTTGTATTTTTGGGGCAGCAAAAAATGATATAATATTCAGTCGCTTTTACTACTTTTTCTTAAAGCCATTAAACCATTTCTGTTTTACAAAGTCTAAGCAGAAAAAATTTACAACATGAAAACAACTATAAAAATGATGCTGTTAATGTGTATCCTAGCAACGGGAACAATTATGGCACAACAGATTGATGGTATTACGCCACCACTCGACAAGAAGAAAATAGCTCTTCGCCCAAACAGCCGCGATTACGGATCTGTTATTCTAAACAACTCTCATCAGCGGCAAAGTCGCGTGCATAATAAAGCTAAGTTGATGAAAAATAAGCCTGTATTGAAAAACAAGATGATAAAATCAGGTAAAAATTCGGGTGTTAAGAAACAACAGATGCAGCAAAGGCGGCAAATAATGCGGCAACAAAGAAATCTTCGAAAATAATGCGTCAATTTAATTTTAACTAAAGCAATTACAAATGTTTCGATATATTTCATTTATAACACTTTCCATATTTGCCATTACCAATAGTTTTGGGCAAAAAACAATAAGCGAGCTAATTAACGATGGCAATAAACATCAGATCGAAAAAAACTATAAAGAGGCTATTGTCGATTTTAACGAAGTTATTAAACTCGACCCGAAAAACGCCGATGCCCTCTATTTTAGGGCAAATGCACTATTTGGGTTAAACGATTTTAAGAAAGCATTAGACGATTACACGGAATGCTTAAAAGTTGATGCGCATTATGTTTCGGCGCTGTATAACCGAGGTAATTGCTACTACGAGCTTAAACAGTACGAACAAGCAATAGCCGACTTTACATCGACCATTACCATGGATTCTTCAATATACGATGCTTATTTCGATCGAGGTAATACGTATTATAAGCTTAATAATTACACTGTTGCAATTGCCGACTTAAGCAAAGGATTGCTCATAAAACCCGATTTTGCAGATGGCTATTACGACCGAGCAAATGCTAAATTTCAACTCGAACTCTATTCCGACGCTTTAACCGATTACTCCAAAGCTATTGAGTTGAGCCCCAACGAAAGTTTCTATTATTTTAACCGTGCTGTAAACGAATTTAACCTCGAAATGACCGCGGAAGGATGTGCCGATTTATCAAAGGCTAAAGAATTGGGAGACACTGAGGCAGAGGATTATATAAAGGAGTTTTGCGAATGATGATTTTACTCCGAATTAAATCCCAATCTTTTTTTTCGTCATTAAAAATATATCGCCGCTCCACAAAAAGTGGTATTCAATGTAATATATTTATTTGCTGGTTATTAAACACGTATCCGATTACGAATTTGAAATCGTAAGTTTAATGACTAGACAAATACTAAAATCTGTTTCGTTTCTAATAGTTTTCTTTACTGCTGCAGCTCCTTCGGCATTTTGTCAGCAAATGCCACTTTATAGCCAGTATATGTTTAACCGATTTCTTATAAACCCAGCTATTGCTGGCTTGGATGGCTATACTACCGTTAATCTTACCGCTCGCGAGCAATGGTTGGGCTTAAAAAATTCTCCAAAAACACACTCGGTAAGTGCACAAACCCGCTTATTACCCAATAATTTTATCACTAAAGTTTTACCTGTTCATCGCAAACCTAATGTTAGTTCGCGAGGTGGAAGAGTTGGCTTAGGGGTAAACGTGTTTAACGACAAATCGGGCATTATAAATCGTACTGGGTTTCAGTTTACTTATGCTTACCATCTTCCGTTCGAGGAATCGGAATTATCCTTTGGCTTAACCGCGTCCGCACATCAGTTTTCGATTAATCGGCAAAATGTTGTTACCGATACTGATGATAAATTGATTTCGAGATCGAGTTTAAACATATTTACTCCCGATTTTAGCCTAGGATTATTCTATACAGCCAACTCCTATTATGGTGGAATATCTGTTAATCAATTATTTCAGTCGGCTATACAATTTGGGCAAGCCAATAATACCGAATATCGCCTTTCCAGGCATAATTACATAATGGGGGGTTATATATATCAGATAAACAGAAACCTTTCGTTCGAGCCTAGTTTATTATTGAAGGTTACAAATACAGCAACTCAACTCGATTTGAGCGCCAAAATAAATTTCCGAACCGACTATTGGGGTGCAATATCATTACGAACTGGCAGCGCATTTATACTTATGGGCGGCATAACTGTTGACAATTACAGCTTTGGATATGCGTTCGATTATAATTTAAATAGTATTCGTCGGCATAGTTTTGGCTCGCACGAAATAATGCTAGCAATTAAGTTTGGTGATAACGCACGCCGATACAGATGGTTACACAGGTTTTAATGCTTCATTGCTCTGTCCATCTCGCGTTTATGATCCTTTTTCTTAATATCCTCGCGCTTATCGTAATCGTGCTTTCCCTTTGCAAGAGCTAACTCTAGCTTAGCCAATCCTTTTTCGGTTACAAACAGGTGAAAAGCAATTATTGTCAAGCCCTTTTCTTGAGTTTTGCGCTCGAGCTTTACTAATTCCTTTTTCTGAAGTAGAAGTTTGCGGTCGCGCTTTGGGTCGTGGTTGTTATAAGTTCCCCACCAGTATTCCGATACGTGCATTCCTTTAACAAATAGCTCGCCGCGATGAAAATAGCAGTACGAATCAACTAAACTGGCCTTACTGCCTTTAATCGATTTAATTTCGGTTCCTGAAAGTTGTATGCCGGCAACGTATTTTTCGAGAAACTCGTAATCGTGCGAGGCCTTCTTATTTCTTATATTAACATTGAATTTGTCGTCTGCCATACTAAAATATTAAGCTTGCGAAAGTATTTCGCCAAAAATAGGTAACTAATACGTTTCTTATTTCATTAAAATACCGATGCCGAAAATACCGGTTAAAATTGCACCCAAAATGAGAGTTAGAATTGAAAAAACGCCGATAATTATTAGGTTCGAAACAACAACAAAGCCTACTTTGTTATCTTCGGGAGTGTTTAAAACCGTTGTGCTACCAACCCAGAAAAGATAAATTGAGTATAAACCAAGAATATACAATTCGCTTAAAAATGGTAAAAGGTTAGTAATCACCGAAATGGCAAAATATGCACTTAGAGAATATATTACAAGGCGGTAACACGAGTTGATGTCCTTCTTCGAGTTAAAACTAGTAGCAAGTTCGGTTATTATAATTGCCGATATATACATGCCTGTATAAGCAATTCCTATAACAAAAAGTGCTTTAAATATAATTGCAGCTATCGAAAATGTTAATCGCGATTGAAATATGGTATCGCCTATTATCGAGCTTAATGCAACCATTAGCATTAATGGTAAGGCATATCGATTTATTAATTGCTCTTTTGTATGCCCCTCTAATTCAATCACTTCCCATTCGGTTTTTGGATTTAGAATCAGATTTTTCAATCTATTGAACACAAAGTTGAAATTCATGGCTCCGTAATGTTTTAGTAAAGCAAAGTTAGTAAAAATTGCCTAAGTCCCTTTTCAAAAACATCCGTCATTTCCACATCTTGTAATTTTTAATTTTTAATTTGCATATTAGTCATTTGTAATCTGTCATTTTCACATTTGTCATTTCCGCATTTGTCATTTCCGCATTTCCACATCTTGTAATTTGTAGTTTGTAATTTGCACATTAGTAATTTTCACATCTTCACACTTTCAACCATTTATCGAGCCATCCAAAAAATTCGCGTTGCCAAAGAATGCTGTTTTGTGGCTTTACCACCCAGTGACTTTCGTCGGGGAAGAAAAGCAATTTGCTCGGTATTCCTCGAAGTTGGGCTACGTTAAAGGCCTGTAAACTTTCGGTATATGAAATGCGAAAGTCGTTTGCGCCAGTAATAAACATTATGGGGGTATCCCATTTATCAACAAACAAGTGTGGCGAAAAATGCGTAAAACTCTTTGGCTTAGGCTTATCCCAATAACTACCACCTAAATCGTGGTTGGTAAAAAACACTTCCTCGGTACAAGCGCTTTCGCTTTCGAGGTTAAACATTCCGCAATGAGCAATAAATGCTTTGAAACGTTTTTCGTGGCATCCAGCAAGGAACATTACCGAATATCCGCCGTAGCTGGCACCCACAGCGCCAATGCGGTCGGCATCAACGTATGGTTCCTTCTTAATATCGTCAACCGCACTAAGGTAATCCTTAATGTTCTGGCCGCCGTAATCGCCCGAAATTTGGTCGTTCCAAGCCTGTCCAAACGTTGGCAAACCGCGTCGGTTGGGAGCAATTATAATGTAATCGTTGGCAGCCATAAGTTGAAAATTCCATCGGAACGAAAAGAATTGCGACACAGCACTTTGTGGGCCACCTTCGCAGAAAAGTAATGTAGGATATTTCTTATTTGCATCGAACATTGGCGGGTAAATTACCCAAGAATGCATGTTTTGACCATCAGTGGTTTTTGTCCAACGTTCCTCAACCTTACCAAATTTAATAACGTCGTAAATGTTTTTATTAGTGAATGTTAGCTGGGTTTCGGCACCAGTTTCGGCATCAATCTTAAATATTTCGGGCGACATCGATATCGACATTTTTGTACCAATCATAATCCCACTATTTAGCGAAAGCGATATGTAATCGCACGCCCCTTTGGTTACTTGCAAAGTTTGGTTGGTTTCCGTATTTGCCGAGTAAATTTGATAGGTAGCATTTACGCCGCTAATAAAATAAATAATCTTCGAATTGGCACTCCAGTTAAAGTTTGCAGCACTTTGATCGAGGTTTTCGGTAATATACTTATTGGTTTTAGTTTCGATATCGTAAACGAACAAACGTGCTTTATCGGCCTCGAAACCTGCCGTTTTCATGCTTTGGAAAGCTATTTGTTTGCCGTTGGGCGAAAACACAGGATATTTATCGTATCCCATCATACCTTCGGTAATATTTTCGGTAGTTTTATTTGCTACGTTATAAACGTAAATGTCAGAATTTGTGCTAATTGCAAACTCCTTGCCTTTTAGTTTTTTACACGAATAGGCCAATAATTTCCCATCGGCACTCCAAGCAATTTCGGAATTGTCGAAATAGGGTGGTAATGGAGAGTCGAACCGTTGATCTTTCAAAATATCAACTCCTTCGGCTATTTTTCCGCTTTTTATTTCGGAAACAAAAATATGGCTGTATGCATAGTCGTGCCATGTATCCCAATGACGATACATTAAATCGTCGATAATTTTTCCTTTCGCCAAAGGCAGGTCGGGGTATTTGTCGTTAGTTGTCGAATCTATTTTAACATCCTGCAAATAAAACAAGCTAGTTCCATTGGCGGCAATTTCGAAACCGTTTATATCGCCTTTAACCGCCGACAACTGAGTTTTAGAAGATCCATCGGCCTTCATACTCCATATCTGCGACGTTTCGTTGTTTGTGGTAATGAAGGCAATGCTTTCGTTCGAAATCCAGCGCGGATTGTTGCACGAAGCAAAATTGGACGTTAGGTTTTGTGGTTCGCCGCCCTCGGTAGGCACGCTATATATCCAAGTATGCCGCTTGTTAGTTTTTGCATCGTAGCGCAACACATTGTAAATAACCGTTTTGCCATTTGGCGAAAGTTGAGCTTCGGCTACCCGCCCAAATTTCCATAACAGCTCGGGCGTAAGCTTACCGCCATGTATTTCGGTAGGCGTAAGTTTATTAGTAAAATCGCCTTCTTCTTTATAATCGTTGCTGTGAGGTTTGCAACCCCAAATAATTAACAACGAGGCAAATACAATGGAGTGGAGTAAGTTTTTCATAGAAAGGAAAATAAGTTGAGGTGTAAAATTATATTGAATCAATAATGCTCGAAACGATTTTGAAAATTGGTTGTAAAGCATAAAACTTCCAAATATCCTTCAATAGCTTCTTTTGCCATGTCAATAGCGTGGTTAACATTATCGCCATAAGTTATACAGCCTGAAAGGGACGGAACGATAACAGTATAGCCGCCTTCCGGTTCTTGTGTCAAAATAATACGGTATGTATGCATATTGTTATTAAGCATTAGCATAAAAATTATATTACAAAATTAGCATAAAAACCAAACCCTAGTAAGTGTATTGGGACAAGTGAGCGAGAAAGTTTAGTTGTCGAAATCCAACGCGGATTACTGCACAAAGCGAAATTGGGCGTTAGGTTCAGTGGTTCGCCTCCCTCGGTTGGCACGCTATATATCCAAGTGTGCCGCATATTAGTTTTTGTATCGTAGCGCGACACATTGTATATCACCATTTTGCCATTTGACGAAGGCTGAGCGTCGGCTACCCGCCCAAATTTCCATAACATTTCGGACGTAAGCTTATCCTCCGCTATTTCATTAGGCGTAAGTTTATTAGTAAAATAGCCATCTTCCTTAATCGCTGTCGTGAGTTTTACAACCACAAATTACTAACAACGAAATAAACACAGTGGAATTTAACAATGTTTTCATAAGTGAAGGTTATTTGACTAGGTAAATTTACTATAAACGCTAATTTTAGTAACTAACTTTATTAAAAATATTGAGCATAATACAAGTATAAATCCGATAACACAATTTGCAGCTTAGACTTTGAATAAAAAAACCGTCGCAAAGGACGGTTTTTTTTAATTACTAGAATGTACGGAAACCCTATTTTTTAGAAGGTAATACAAATTTTCTAACCGATGCTGATTTTCTTATAGATTTCACCGCCGATTTATCTAACATTATCGTTGCAACAAATGTAGGTGTAGATATAAAGCCCTCATCATTACAATAACCAGCAGTACTGAAGCCATCCTGAACAAGATCATAATTTATGGTCATAGAAGGACTATCCACACCCCAGATAATAGTACCTGTACCAACCAGATTATAAGGAGTTTGGACAGCTCCCTTATAAATAGTGGTCATATAATATTGATCTGCAATATTTACAGTTCCCGCAACTGTGTCTATTTCAATAATAGCTGTACCCCCAGATTTCACTTCTTCTCCCCAAAAATCATTCATCCAGCTTAAACCCAAGTTTTTAATCATCAAATCACATCCTTTAAAAATCTCAACCTGACTAGAAAATGGTACTGAAACTGCGTCTTGATCAGGGAAAAAATCCATTTCGTCGCCACTCCAATCACCGTCGAATGGTGTAGAAGGTTTTTTTACAGATTTTTCAACTGTATAATTCGACCCTGCTTTGGTAACCTTGGAAAGGTAAACCCTATAACTTGAGCAAGCAAACTCATTAGTCATATCGTTAGGGAATTCTAATGTTTGATCGAGAATACCTAATTGAGAAAATTTTAGAGCAATGGCCAATTTAATAGGTGCATTAAAGTCGCCAGCATTAATAGTACTAAAAATATCTACTGCAAATAAGTATTCTCCATCAGCAAGTGTGTCTAATCCACTGTACGTCTCAGACGACTTGCCAGTATTGACAGTAGAAATTACCTTCATTGTGCTTTTATTTACAACTCTAAGGCGGAGGTTAACAACCTGATCTGGAGTAAGATTTAAGCCAACAGCAGTTAAAGCATCAGTTGTACACGACAAATCAACTGAAATTTTAGGATTCAAGCCGCTTACTGCAATAAAACTATTAACTTCACTGGTAGTAGTAATTCCTCTTGAGTCGGCAATTTCAACTTTCCAATAATAGGTTTGGCCATCAATAACAGGCACAGAAATAGTATTGTGAGAAACATTGCTTTGGAATAATGCAGGTGCTTTACCAGTACCAAAATACACATTCCACTTAACTGCATCTCCATCCTTGTTTTCCGAAACCCAAGTTAAATCAACGGTTGAATCACTAAATAATACAGTACCGTCGGGGCGCACTTCCGGAGAAGTGGCTACAGGCTGTGTAAATGCCTGTTTTGTTGTAATTGTAGTATTGTCATCTTTTGTACAACTGTGTATTGCAAAGAAGCCTAATAACAAAAACAACAATAAAAAATATATATTTATTCTTTTCATAATATAAATATTAGTGTTTTAAAAAAGTTTATATGCTTTCGCTAAAAACCATTTTTGTTAAATTTTCGAATTGGTTTCACGTAATTTACGAGGAGCTGCCTTATTATAGAAATAGTATAACTCAAACACTTTGGTTATTGGGTTGTAATAATTCATTGGAGCGCCCTTGTATGTATCATAAACACCCATATCAGTTGGGTCGGAAAGGCCTGTAATTTGAAGTACGCATTTATTAACAGTTACCCCCGAAACAACCATTGTTTGATCAGTGATGGTTATATCAAGACCATAACCAGAATAATTTCCAACCTGAGCTTTATGAACTGTATTGGCATTAACTGTAGAAAAGCCAAGTTTAGGATATTTAAATGGCTCAATACCATTAACTGGGTGATCTCTAAACCCTTCCGATAAATAGTCGCCTTCATATTGATTAGCCAATGGTAACCCAAATAATACAGTTTTCATATTCGATGCAATTGGTATGCCACCGCTAGCTGTAATAAGTGTTATTGCTGCCATATAGTTACCTGTTAGTTGCACAGTGTCGGCGCGAGAAACCTTCACTCTAACATACGCATTTCGGCTTCCAGCAGGTATTGTAATTGAAGGATCTAATAATTGTACAGAAGGAAATGGTTTAAAGTTTTTCCATTTAAGTTTTCCATCGTCGGTGGTGTCCTTAGCAATTATGGCAGCTTGCTTCAACGTAGAATCGTAAGCCGATATAGCTTCGTTATCGAGAATAAAAGTTAACGTAACATCGCTGGTAGGTGGCTGGTCGGATGCAATATTTACTAAAAAACTAACTATAACATCGTCGGCAACTGGCAACAAGCTTTTTGCTCGGAAACCAGGCTCAGAAATAGTTGCGTATGTTTTTCCCGATAAATCGTCGGTCCAATCTTCGCCAATATCATCCTTAAGGCATGATGATATTACGAATAAATTAATTACCGAAAATAGAATTAGCAATATTTTATTTTTCATATACTATATTTTTTTAGTTAATTAAATTGCGGCATTAATTTGATTGCCAAAATATTTTAGATGTAAATACATTGATAGTACCCTGTGCTAAAACGGCAGCGCTATTGTATTGCAACTCGGTTTGTGGGTATAATAATCTAACCGGCGGAGTTGGGTTTTTTTTGTTGCCATCTTCAGTAAAATGAATAAAGTTTGGGAAGCCTGTTCTGCGGTAGTCTGTCCAAATTTCATATGGTGTTATTCCATTCAATGCTGCCCATTTTTGGGTTAAAATTAATTGCTGCTTATTAGGTGCTAAGTCGTAATTAACCTCAATGTTTTGCTGTCCCAAATATTCGGAAGCCTGCCCTAACGATAAACCCAAATAAACAAAAGATTGCTTAACAGCCGATTCATATAGTGCTTTGGCATCGCCTGTTATAATGCCATAATAAGCGGCTTCGGCTTGCAGGAATAAGCTTTCAAAATCGGTTAATATGATGCCCTGTTGATCAAATGCTTTGAGCAAGCCTTCGCCGATAGGAGATGTTTCAGTTGCGTTTTTAAGAAGTTTAGCACCAAAATAATTACCTCCTATGCTTGTGCCTTTATATGGCGCAAAAAATTTAAGCCCTCGTGGATCGTTGGTGCCAGTATAAAAGTCAACTGCATCGCTGCCAGCGAAATAATAGGTTGCGGCATCGGCTTGCTTTGTATCGTCGCTTTTAAAAAATACTTCCCAAAAAGGGTTTTGTTTGCCTTCCGATTTTGAATATCCAGGCTTTACCATTGCACTTTCACCAACCCCAATAAATTGCTCTGTTTTTATAGTTGATATAGAAGGTTTAATATAACTATCAATTCGTCCAGACATAGCAGTTTGATGCATAAGAATTCGCAGTTTAAGAGTGTTGGCAAATTTTATCCATTTGTTCATGTCCCCATTAAACATAACATCGTATTTACTAGGATTTTCTGCTGTTAAACTTGCATTTGCAATTAGTATTTTTGCGTCGTCGAGTTGTTTAATTAAATCTTCATATATCAACTGATCCTTATCATAATTGGGTTTGAAATTGCTATCGGAAGCTTTAAAAGCATCGGTGTAAGGAATGTTGCCATAGCAATCAACCATAATATGAAAAATAAAGGCTTTCATTATTTTTGCAATTGCTAAATAATTTTGCGAATTAGCGTTTTGCGAAGCTTTTTCGATATAGTCGAAATTGCCAGCCGTTAAGTAATTTTCGCGCCAGTTGTCCTGATAATTTCTGTTAAACAAGTTATACTGAGTTAGGTTTGTTGGCTGCGAATATCCTTGGCTTATTGACCATTGACCATACCATAAGTAAACAAAATCGAAACCTCTTCTTACAGGATTAATTGGATCCGTTAAATCGAGATTCATATTAATATTTCTTACAGTGCTGTTCAAAGCCGACGTAAGAAGCAGCCCAGGAGGCACAGATGAAGGGCTGTTAGGATTGGTTTCATTTACCGAAAGAAAATCTTTCGAGCATGAAACTAAAATGGTTATTATAAGTGATAATAATAATATATTCCTTTTCATATTGTTCGTTTTTAAATTATTAAAAGGTTAAATTAACTTTAAAGCCATACACACGGGTTGGTGGTGTTTGATCAACAGTGGTATAGCCTATAGCGTTGCTGTTCCCGTTTTGATTATTAAATTCGGGGTCGCCCCATGTGTTAGTTTTAGGCACAAACATTAATAGATTTCTACCTACTAGCCCTATTTGAGCATTTTTAATATATCCCTTCAATATTTTTGATGTCGGAATATCATAACTAATTGATACCTCTCGAAGTTTCCAAAAAGCTGCGCTAACTACGTATGGTCTGTCAACGTTGCAATAATCAGAGTTTGTCCATAATTCTCTACCAGCATCTGTTACTACAACATTAGTGTTAGGTGTAAAGCTACCATCGGCGTTTTCTAAAACCGAGTTAGGAATTACAAAACTCTGACGACCATTTTGGGCAGAATGCCAGGATACGCCAGTGAAATCAAGATCTCTACCAGAACGGTAGAATATTACATTACCGTTTCGGTATTCTGCTAAAGCATTTATAGTAAAACCTTTGTAGGTAAAAGTATTGTTTATCCCAAGTATGTGATTTGGGTTTCCATGTCCTACTGTACTCAATTTGGTTTCCTTTATTGGCATACCTGTTATTGGGTTAACGACTATTCTACCTTCATTGTCGCGCTTAACATCGGTAACTTTAATCGAAGGGTATTGTTCGCCAACTACTGCGTATGATGCCGACGAGTTGTTGAATATATCTGTTATAGGTAGCTCATTTATTAAGCCAGGCATTATACTAATTACTTCGTTAATTGTGTACGAATAATTTATTGATGCGCTCCAATTAAACTTTCCTAATTCTAATACAGGTGTAAAACGTAAATCCATTTCTATTCCTTTGGTTTCAAGTTCGCCAGCATTAATATATGCTCGTGTGTAACCCGTTGTTGGAGAAATTGATGCAGGAATTGTTTGATCCTTAGTGTTGGTTTTAAACAAACTAATTTCGAAATGATATTTACTTTGAAGGAAGCTTAATTCCAATCCAGCTTCCATTTCAGATGTTATTTCGGGTTTCAGATTTGGATTACTGAGATTAGTTGACAATGCATAGCCAGGCTGTCCAAGAGGAAAGCCTTCGCCAGGGATGAAAGACGGTAGAGTTGCATAATAGTTATTTAGAGTTACCATGCCTGTTTGCGACCAACCTCCGCGAAGTTTTGCATAATTAACTATGTTTTGATTTTTTAATGCCGAAATGATTTCCGTTAAAATTACACTTCCATCAATTGCGGGGTAAAAGAAAGATCGGTTATTTTTAACAAGTCGCGAATCCCAATCATTACGCCCCGATGCGTGTATAAACGCCATGTTTTTATAACCTAATGAAAGATCGACAAAAGCCCCTATTGAATTTCTATCCTTCATTTCCCCCAACACATTTGCACCACCAACTCTGTTAGAAATGTTGTAGTTGTTTGGCACCACAAGCGATGTTGCATCATTTTTTACTAAGCGGTACTTGTATGAGTATGTTGAGGTGCCTATTATTAACTTGGATGAAATACTATTAATAAGTTTTTTATTAAATGTTGCTAGAAAATCGCCAGTTATAGAGTATTGATTCCATAATTGATCGCCAGCATTGCCAGTCCACACCTGATGCCCCGATGCCATATGGCTTGCTCCCCACGGGTCGCTAACATTATAATTATTAAACGTAGCCTCATCCCTAAAATAATTAATTGCTTTAGTTGTGTAAGTGAGGCCAGTTCTATAGGAAAGTTCAACCCATTCGGCTGGTTTTACCGCAACGGATAAAGACCCTAACAAATCGTCGGTTTTGGAAATATTCCTTGAATGGTTTAGTTGCCAATACGGATTAGGGTAATATGCATTATAGTAGCCGTTTACATCGCCAAATTTACTATTTATATCCTCATATTGTGTAATTGGTACATGTGCGGGCGTATTCAATAAGTTCCAATAAACAGGTCGTTGTTGAAAAAAATCGTCGCCAGAAATATTGGTATTCGTTTTAGTGTAACCAATAGTAAAATCGGAGTGTAAAATACCGTAAGTACGCGATGCGCTCATTCTAGTTCCAGTTCTGCGGTTTTTGTCTTGTGGTATTATTCCAGTTGTGTTAACATCTTGAGCCGAAATGTAAAAGCTACTATTATCGTCGCCCGATGAAAATGACACGTCATTTTGTGTTGTAACACCTGTGTTAAAAAAATTGCGTTTTTGATTTTTAATAGGGCTGTATTTTATTGTTTGGTAGCTACCATCGGCAAGTTTACCGCCTAATATTACATCTTGCCCATTAAACTCAGGGCCAAAACTTTGATTTTCATACGAGGTATATGGTCTGGTAGATCTACCTGAGCCAATCCAATAGGTGTAATTTGCAGGGTTATTTATCGTATCTTCGCCAGAACCACCCCCAAAGCGATCCTGCAATTTGGGTAAATACGATGCCGATTCGAAGGTTGTTATGTTACTAATTCTAATTATTGGTTTTCTGCTACCTCCTTTTTTAGTAGATATTACTATTACTCCATTAGATGCATCGTTGCCGTATAGCGCAGATGCTCCTGCTCCCTTAAGGATAGATACGTTATCGATGTCATTTGGGTTGATTGAGTTTAAATAATTTGCCGACACAGGCGCACCATCTAATACAACAAGTGCCTGATTGCTGGCAAGAAAATGCCTATTTCCGCGGAGTGTAATACGTGTATCGGGGTTAACACCATTGTTTACTGTATTTATTTGTAATCCAGACACTTTGCCAACCAGTCCATTAACAATGTTCGAAGATCCACTTTGAGTAATTTCTTTATCTGAAACCTTAGCTGTGGCAGTCCCAATCTCGCGTGTTGATCGTTTAATCCCAAACGCTGTTACAACCACTTCTTCAATACCAATTTGAGATGGTTCAATTGTGGCATCGACAATGGATTTGCCGCCTATGGCAACTTCCATAGTTTTCATACCAACGAAACTGAAAACTAAGGTTTGGGCATCGGAAGGGATTGTTAGCGAATACTTTCCCTGAAAATCGGTTACACTACCTATAGTAGTACCCTTAACTGTTACCGATGCTCCAGGTAGTGGTTGTCCGTCTTCGGAGCTCGAAACCATACCTGTAATTTGCACCGTTTGCGCCATAGTTAAATACAACCCTACGAACGCAAAGAATGCAATAAACATTGCAAGTCTTTTCATAGATTTAGAATTTTGGTTTATAAATAGTAAGTAATAATTATTCGGATGCAAAGTATGAAAAAATATTATAACTAACTACTAATTATACATTGTGTTAATTATTATTTTTGAGGAGAATAAAATAATGAACATTAAATGTAGATTTCTTTTAATAGTTAATAATACTGTAAATATCTTATAATGAAGCGCTTTTGTTTTTTTGTAATGAAACATCGGTTTCTATTTTGTTCATTTTCTTACATTCCATAGTAAAGAAAAGTATATGAATGCTCTTAATAAACTAATACAACACATAACTAAAGGGGATTTGCACGCCCTGTATTATGATAATTATATTTCATTGATAAAGAGCAATATAATAAAAAATGCAATATAAAAATTGAACAATCAAACGCCTTTCAAAATCTTTTACGCATCTTTGAATGAATTTACGTTATTTAGAACTTAAATTTAAGCTTCGCTAATCATCTTTTTTTTATAAATAATCGCAACTCATCATAAAAAAGTTCATTTTTTTTAGTAATTTAAACTTAATTTTAACAAGTCGGAATTTAATTAAAAATCGTGTAACATGGAATGGAAAAATCTTAAAATAGGTGTAAAAATCGGGCTTGGTTTTCTTGCAATGATAATCATTGCATCTATTATTGGTGGCATAGCATTTTACAATATGGGGGTAATTAAACAGGAAACCTTCGTGTTAACTGATGAATATATACCTACCATAAATAATTCATCGCAACTCAATCAGTCGTGGAACGAAATTGTGCTGTTAATGCAAGCATACGATTCGAAAAGCGACGATTACTTTATCAAAAAAGCAAAGGCGAAACTCGCTAAATTTAAAATAGTTATAAATAAGTTGGTTGAGATAGCTAACAATTCGGAACGGTTAAAAAAGAACTTGGATTCATTTTTGAAAATTCAAAAGGATGTCAATCAGTACGAAAGAATGATCGTTAATTACGAAGCCAAAACTTCAGAGGTTTATATAGCCCTAAACAATATCGATAAAGTAAAAACAGCTTTAGATCAGCGCGGCGCAGGCACTTCGCCACGTATGAACGAAATATCGGCCAGCATATTTAATGCTGTAAGCATGGAGCGACCAGCTTTATTGAAAGGGCTGGAATCAAAAATAAATGATCTTGAAAATGGTACTAAAGGAGGCGGTGTCAATGAAATGAAAGTATTTATTGAATCGGCGCGTAAATTTGTAGGTGGTTTTGCCGATGCAAAAGCTTTAGAACTTGCCCGTTTGGAGTTGTCGGGCAATATTTCGTGGGAAATTAAAGGGACATCGGATATTGGACTCGACAAAGTACTTGAAATGGGCGAAAATACGAATGCAACAATAAATGCCGAGCGCACAATTCTTATCATCTCTACATTTGTGGTTATTATTTTGGGAATAGTATTGCTTTATATTATAACACAATCTATTACAGCTCCTATTCACAGAGGAATACAGGTGGCACATTTAATTGCCGAAGGCGATTTAACTCAAAAACTCGATATTGATCGTAAAGACGAAATTGGAATATTGGCCGAGGCTTTGAACAAAGTAAGCATGAATCTGAGGTCGATTATAGGTCACTTAGTTGAAAACTCGAGTTTAATCGAAGAGTCGAGTTTGCGACTTCTCGAAAGTGCCAACGAAATATCCGATGGAGCCAAGCAGCAAGCAGCTGCATCCGAGGAAATATCCTCGTCGATGGAAGAAATGTACGCCAATATTCAACAGAATACCGAAAATGCTCAGCAAACCAAGATGATAGCTGAGTTGTCGGCCAAAGAAGTTAAGAAAAGTCAGGAGTCGTTTCACATGGCAACTAAGTCGTTAAGCGATATTACAAGTAAAGTATCGATAATTAACGATATTGCATTTCAAACCAATATTTTAGCGCTTAATGCTGCTATCGAAGCTGCCAGAGCTGGCGAGCATGGTAAAGGATTTGCTGTAGTTGCAGGCGAAGTTAAAAAACTTGCAGACAAGAGCCGCATAGCTACCACCGAAATAAACGATGTTTCGCAGAGTACAATTATCATGTCAAAAACAGCTGGGCGAGAATTAGAAGCCCTAGTTCCAGAAATTGAAAAAACTGCGGCACTTATTTTCGAAATTACCGAAGCCAACCTCGAGCAATCGTCGGGTGTTGAGCATATTAATATGGCTATGCAACAATTAAATACTGTTATTCAGAACAATGCACTGCGTTCCGATGAAATGGCGATTAGCTCGAAAGACTTGTCGCGGCAATCGGAAGAAATGAGTAGTTTAATAGCTGCATTTAAAGTATAGGTATTAATGTCGTTTAGTTAAGCCTGAAGGGCTATAATTTGAATAACCACGGGTGTAAAGCCCGTGGTTATAACAACAAAGGAATAACAACCCTTAAGGGGTTGAATGTAATGAAATTCAACCCTTTACCTTCGGCGAGACCGCTTCGCTATGTTCAGGGTTGTGAGACTTGAATTTATATTTACCGCCAGTTATACTGGCGGCTATTCAAATTAAAGCCCTTCAGGCTTTCACAACCTTAACTAAACGGTATAGGTATTGTTATTAATGCGAATTAAGGGTTAATTTTTCTCTTTGAAACTCTGTGTAACAATCTACAATTTCACTGAGAGCCACAGAAAAGTCACAGAGAACCACTAAGTTAATTTTTCAGCTCCTAATTGGCATTATTAAGCTAAATTCAATTTTTGGGTAAAAAACCTTGACAATATCGTTATACTTAATTACTTTTGCCAAATTTTTATTATCAAAAAAACATAAGGTATGGCACAGTTTCTTAACGAAGTTTCGCGGACGTTTAACGAATATCTGCTAATCCCCAATTTAACAACCAAAGAATGCACACCCGAAAATGTCTCATTAAAAGCACCTTTAGTTAAGTTTAAACGAGGCGAAAAACCGGAAATAGAGTTGAATGTGCCTTTTGTTTCGGCAATTATGCAATCAGTTTCCGACAATAATTTAGCAATTGCTTTGGCTCAGAACGGAGGGCTATCATTTATATATGGCTCTCAATCTATCAAAACACAATCCGAGATGGTGCGTAAAGTTAAAAAATACAAAGCTGGATTTGTTATCAGCGATGCAAATTTAACTCCCGAAAACACCTTGGAAGATGTAATAAAATTAAGGAAGCTAACAGGGCATTCCACCATGGGCATAACCTCCAACGGTTTACCAAACGGAAAGTTACAAGGAATAATTACAAGCCGCGATTACCGCATAGGGCGCGACAGCCTCGACGCCAAAATTAAGGCATTTATGACTCCCTTTTCGAACCTAATTGTAGGTAAATTGGGCGTTTCGTTAACCGATGCAAACGAAATTATTTGGGATCATAAGCTCAATTGCCTTCCAATTATCGACGAAAACGAAAACCTTCAATATTTTGTTTTCCGCAAAGATTATGACGATCACCGCGAGAATCCACACGAACTTTCCGATTCCAACAAAAAATTAATGGTAGGAGCTGGAATAAATACAAAAGACTACGTGGAAAGAGTAGCTAAGCTAGTAGAAGCGGGCGTTGATGTTCTTTGTGTCGATTCGTCGGATGGCTTTTCGGAATGGCAAATGGAAGCAATTAAATACATTGCTGAAAAGTATAGCGGCAAAGTTAAAATAGGCGGAGGCAATGTTGTTGATAAGGACGGCTTTCTTTATTTAGTTAACGCAGGCGCCGACTTTATAAAAGTGGGTATTGGTGGTGGTTCAATATGTATTACTCGCGAGCAGAAGGGTATTGGGCGTGGTCAGGCAACGGCTATAATTGATGTAGCTAAAGCGCGAAACGAGTATTTCGAAGAAACTGGTATTTATATTCCTATTTGTAGCGACGGAGGTATTGTTCAGGATTACCACATGGTGCTAGCCCTTGCAATGGGTGCCGATTTCCTTATGATGGGTCGCTATTTTGCACGTTTCGACGAAAGTCCTACCAAAAAACTTAAAATAGGAAACAGCTACGTAAAAGAATATTGGGGCGAAGGCTCTAACCGCGCTCGTAACTGGCAGCGATATGATATGGGCGGTAACGAAAATCTAAAATTCGAAGAGGGCGTTGATAGTTACGTGCCTTATGCTGGTAAATTAAAAGACAACCTTGAAGTTACAGTAGGAAAAATAAAATCGACAATGTGCAGCTGCGGTGCAATTTCAATTAACTACCTTCAGGAACGAGCAAAAATCACTTTAGTGTCGTCGACAAGTATAATTGAAGGCGGAGCACACGATGTAATATTAAAGGAGACTACGATTTAGGACTTGTAAGTAAATAATAGGAACGGCTAAGCCCATAGCCGAAGGTAAGCCATAAAAGTGTGCTGTCATACCGACGTAGGTCGGTATCCATAAAGAGAGGGTTATTGCATTATCATCGTTAGTTCGTTTGAGATCCCGACCTGCGTCGGGATGACAGCGCCACTACTGCAATTCGACCTGTGTAGGAATGAACACTCAACCGTCTTACTTCAGCACCTCATTCAAACTACCTTGGCGATAGCCCTCCAAATCGACGGTAACATATTTATAGCCTAGCGATTTTGCTTTCTTAACCACTTGTACACGTGTTTCTTCTTCGAAAAATCGTTTTAAGTGTGTAGGTCCAACTTCAATTTTTAATGTAGATCCTTGGTGGCGTGCTCTTATATTACGAAATCCTAAATCGAACATAAAATTCTCTAACTCATCTACCATCCTAAGTTTTTGTATATCAATATTTTCTCCGTACGGAAACCTTGACGACAGGCAAGCCAACGCATCTTTATCCCATGTAGGTAATCCTAAACGATTAGAAAGCTCCCTAATATCAGCCTTTGTAAGTTCGGCCTCTTGCAAAGGGCTACGAATTCCTTGTTCTTTCAATGCCTTCATGCCCGGACGATGATCGCCCAAATCGTCGAAGTTAGAGCCATCTACCAAGTTTTTATATTTATTACTTTCGGCTAGCTTTGTAATTTCGGTAAACAATTCACTTTTACAGAAATAGCACCGGTCAACAGGGTTCGATCGGAATTTATCATCGTCCATTTCGTTGGTTTCGATAATGGTTAACCTTGCCCCAATGGCAGTTGCAACCTCTTTGGCTTTTTCAAACTCGCGCGAAGGATAAGTTGGAGAAATAGCAAGTACAGCCTGGGCTTTATCGCCTAATGTATCAAAGGCGACCTTTAATAAAAATGCACTGTCCACCCCACCAGAATAGGCAATTACAGATTCTTCCATTTCGGTGAGTATAGTCTGTAATCTTTTGTACTTATCGTCGATATTCATACTTGTAGGTCTTAAATTGTATAGACTTGCAAAACTAATACTATTAACAATCGATGTAGCTTTATTACTTTAAAAATTCGCCCTTTTTATCAATAACTCAAAAATACAGGCATTGGAAAACTTTCCAGTAGTAAAAAAGCTTTTTCTTTGCATTTCAAATTTTTATATGAGCAATTCGTCGGAACACGTTAAAGGAGTTGGTTTTGCTGTATTAGCTGCGCTTATGTGGGGCATGTTGGCTATTGCGCTGAAGGTTTCGCTTACCGATTTACCATCGGTAGCTATTATTTGGGTTAGGTTCGCCATAGCTTTTATTTTCATGTTTGTTTTTCACATTTTTTACCGACGCCATGCTTTTGTAATATTCCGAAAACCACCACTTAAGCTAATATTTGCCTCTTTATGCTTGGCTCTAAATTATTATGGTTTTATGAAAGGCGTTGAATACACAACCACATCAAGTGCTCAAGTGTTTATTCAGCTTGGTCCAGTACTGTTTGCTATTGCTGGTTTTTTTATCTTTCGAGAAAAAATAACTTGGAAACATGTTGTAGGGTTTGTTATTTTAATGGTAGGGTTAATACTTTTTTATCGCGATCATTTACATGCAGTTACAAACCAAAGTGAATATTCCATTGGGATAATGTGGGTGTTAATTGCGGCTATATCGTGGGCTGGATATGCTATTCTTCAAAAGGATTTAACTAGCTCGTATTCAAGCAATCAGTTAAATCTCTTTATTTATGGGTTTTGTGCAGTAATTATCGCTCCTTTTACACCTTTCGATGGATTTATTCATTTAAGTTTTAGCTCGTGGATGTTAATGTTGTTTCTGGGAATAAACACCTTAGTTGCTTATGGGGCAATTGCAATGGCATTTCGATATCTCGAAACCAATAAAGTTAGCGTTATCATTACCATGAACCCAATTATTACGTTTGTGTTGATGTACATTTTTGCCGAAATGCAAGTAACATGGATAAAACCCGAGCATTTATCGGTTATAAGCATAGCTGGTGCAATAATTGCTCTGGCGGGTGCATCGTTTGTATTAATTTTTACGCGAAAACGATAGTTATTCTTTGGCCTCAATAAAAACAGAAACGCTCCAGAATTACTTCTGGAGCGTTTCTGTTTACTTAAATATTTGTTATGCTTGAGCAGGAGGCCCACCAAAATTCATTGGTATAACAGCTTGACCGCCCATTCCTTCAATATTTTTTATAGAGCCATTTATCGATTCGAATTTTGCAACATTATCCTTCAACGCATAAAGCAAGCGCTTTGCGTGTTCGGGAGTAAGAATAATGCGCGATTTAACCTCGGCCTTAGGAACACCTGGCATAATTCGAACAAAATCGACTACAAACTCCGATGTGGAATGGGTTATAATAGCCAAATTGCTATAAATACCTTGAGCTATGTCTTCTTTTAGCTCAATGTTTATTTCGTTTGCATGTTGTTCGTTATCTGCCATAATTATCTAATTATAAGGTCAATTCTTTAAATATCGAATTAATTTTCAACTTCCATTACTTCTTCGCCATCAACGGAAACAATACGTTTCACGTTAACAAGTTTTTCGTAATCTTCCATGGAGCCAACAATCATGCGTTGATATTCGCGTCCGCCAGTACCAGCAGGAATAAGGTGTCCAACAATTACGTTTTCTTTCAAACCTTCGAGGTTGTCAACTTTACCACGTATAGCGGCTTCGTTAAGTACCTTTGTAGTTTCCTGGAACGATGCTGCCGACATAAAGCTTTGTGTTTGTAACGCAGCCTTGGTAATTCCTTGCAGTATTTGGTTAGATGTTGCTGGAATTGCGTCGCGAGCTTCAATAAGTTTTGCATCGCGGCGTTTTAGCAACGAATTGTCGTCGCGTAACTTACGGGCAGTAATAATCATGCCAGCACGTAGGTTCGAGTCTCCAGCTTCAACAATTACTTTCTTGCCGAAAATAAAATCGTTTTCATCCATAAACTCCCATTTGTCAACTACTTGTTTTTCAAGGAATTTAGTGTCGCCTGGATCCACAATTTCAACTTTACGCATCATCTGGCGAACAATTACCTCGTAATGCTTATCGTTAATTTTCACACCTTGCATACGATAAACTTCTTGCACTTCGTTCACAATATACTCCTGAACGGCAGTAGGTCCTTTAATGGCAAGTATGTCGGAAGGCGTGGTAGCTCCATCGGATAGAGGAATACCAGCTCGCACGTAGTCGTTTTCCTGAACAAGGATTTGACGCGATAGTGGTACTAGATATTTTTTAACTTCTCCAGTCTTTGATGTTATGGTAACCTCGCGATTTCCACGTTTAATTTTACCAAAGGTTACTTCGCCATCAATTTCCGATACAACTGCAGGGTTTGAAGGATTACGAGCCTCGAACAATTCTGTTACACGTGGCAAACCACCTGTTATATCGCCCGATTTACCTACCGAGCGTGGAATTTTCACAAGAATATCGCCAGCCTTAACCGTATCGTCCTCGTTTACCATAATATGCGCGCCCACAGGTAAGTTGTAGGATTTATGCACATCGTTGGCTGAAACGATTTTAACCATTGGGTTCTTGGTTTTATCCTTCGTTTCGATGATAACCTTTTCGCGGTAACCAGTTTGTTCGTCCGATTCGTCGCGGAATGTAATACCATCAACTAGTGCGTCGAATTCAACTTTACCGTCAACTTCCGAAATGATTACAGCATTATAAGGATCCCATTCGCAAACAAGAGTGCCTTTTTTAACATCATCGCCATCATTAACGTAAAGTTTAGAACCATAAGGTATATTATGGGTTGAAAGAGTAATACCGGTATTCTTATCGATAATTCTCATTTCGCCCAAACGACCTATGGATATGCTATATTTTTTACCAAGTTCATCGGTACGTTCCAATGCACGTAGTTCTTCTATTTCTACCTTACCATCGTATTTGGTAATTATGCTTGTTTCGGTTGCAATACTCGATGCAGTACCCCCAACGTGGAAAGTACGCAAAGTTAACTGTGTACCTGGTTCACCAATAGACTGAGCAGCAATTACGCCAACAGCTTCGCCAAACTGAACCATGCGGCCAGTAGCTAGGTTACGACCATAACATTTCGCACAAACACCTTTCTTCGACTCGCAAGTTAACACCGAACGAATTTCGACTTGTTCAATAGGCGAATCTTCAATTTCACGTGAAATATCCTCACTAATCTGGTCGCCCGAAGCAACAATAAGTTTGCCAGTTAAAGGATGGTACAAATCGTGAACAGCAGTACGTCCTAATATTCGTTCGAACAACGATTCAACGGTTTCTTCGTTATTTTTTATTGCAATAGCAATAAGTCCGCGAAGTGTTCCGCAATCAGTTTCTGTAATAATAACATCTTGAGACACATCCACCAATCGACGGGTTAAATAACCTGCATCGGCAGTTTTTAATGCTGTATCGGCCAAACCTTTACGAGCACCGTGGGTTGAAATAAAGTACTCAAGTACCGAAAGACCTTCTTTAAAGTTCGAGAGAATAGGATTTTCGATAATCTCGGAACTTGTTGAACCCGACTTTTGAGGTTTTGCCATCAAGCCGCGCATACCTGAAAGCTGACGAATTTGCTCCTTCGAACCACGAGCTCCTGAATCGAGCATCATGTAAACCGGATTAAATCCTTGTCTATCCTTCGACAATTTGTTCATAAGGATATGTGTCAACTTGGCATTTGTATGTGTCCAAATATCAATAATTTGATTGTATCGTTCGTTGTTGGTAATGAAACCCATGTTATAGTTGTTCATTACTTCGTCAACCTGTCCGTAGCCTTCTTGAACCAAAATTTCCTTTTCAGGTGGAACAATTACGTCGTCGAGATTAAACGACAAACCACCTCGGAATGCCATTTGGAAACCTAAATGCTTAATATCGTCGAGGAATCGAGCAGTACGTGCAGTACCAACCATCTTCAACACTTTGCTAATAATATCGCGCAAAGACTTTTTGGTAAGAATTTCGTTTATATATCCTACCTCAATTGGCACACATTCGTTAAATAGAACGCGACCTACCGAAGTGTCAATAATACGTTTAACTATTTTACCCTCAACAACATCGTTAGTGCGAACTTTTATAAGTGCGTGAAGGTCAACCATTTTCTCATTAAAAGCAATGGTAACCTCTTCGGGAGAATAAAATGTTTTTCCTTCGCCCTTAACAATAGCTTCGGGTGTTGATTGTCGTTGTTTTGTTATATAATATAGCCCAAGAACCATGTCCTGCGAAGGAACAGTAATTGGAGCGCCGTTAGCCGGATTTAAAATATTATGAGCGGCAAGCATTAAAACCTGTGCTTCCAAAATAGCGGCATTGCCAAGTGGCACGTGAACAGCCATCTGATCGCCATCGAAGTCGGCGTTGAACGCAGTACACACTAATGGGTGCAATTGAATGGCCTTTCCCTCTATAAGTTTAGGCTGAAACGACTGAATACCCAAACGGTGCAACGTTGGCGCACGGTTTAATAATACAGGATGACCTTTAAGTACATTTTCGAGAATATCCCAAACTACAGGATCTTTTCTATCAACAATTTTCTTGGCCGATTTAACTGTTTTTACAATTCCTCTTTCAATCAATTTCCTGATAATGAAAGGCTTGAATAGCTCAGCAGCCATATCTTTAGGCAAACCACATTCGTGAAGTTGCAATTCAGGTCCAACAACAATTACCGAACGAGCCGAATAATCGACACGTTTACCCAAAAGGTTTTGACGGAAACGACCTTGCTTACCTTTTAAACTATCGCTAAGTGACTTAAGCGGACGGTTTGCATCGGTTTTAACAGCATTCGATTTACGTGAATTATCAAATAGGGAGTCAACCGATTCCTGAAGCATACGTTTCTCGTTACGGAGAATTACTTCGGGGGCCTTTATTTCAATTAGTCGTTTTAAGCGATTGTTGCGAATAATTACGCGGCGGTACAAATCGTTCAAGTCGGAGGTCGCGAAGCGGC
>JANYAP010000191.1 GCA_025361285.1 Bacteroidales bacterium
ACTAAGTACTAATGCGAATTAAGGGTTAAAAAAATTAACACAGAGAATTAATATTTACGCTATCTATTTGTAATTGTATATATTATAAGTTATTACTCACTCTAATTCATTAGCTTTTATAAGTTACACAGAGTTCACAGAGAAGAATCGCATGCGATTCTTTAAACTCTGTGTCCTTCTAAACTTATTAATAAATTATTAATAATAAGCACTTTAAATGAAATGTGCAAAAATCAAACCTATTTTAAAAAAAAATTTAGTATTTCTCTGTGTCTTTGCGCCTCTGTGTTTATATTTTCTGTATTTCTGTTTGAGCGCTTGTGTTCTGAATAACTCTGTGTTTTAAACCTTAATTGGCATTACTAATACAATTTAACCAATTCCACTTCGTACAAAATGGTGGCTCGAGCTGGAATTTTATTTTGGTCGCCCATTAGGCCATGAGCTAGGTGAGGAGGCATAATAAAAAAGCCTTTACCACCTTCGTGCATCAATAATATAGCCTCTTCCAAGCCGCTTTCAACACCACCTTTTCCAATTCTAAAAGTTTTAGGTTCAAGCGAATCCGACGAATAGCATACTGTACCATCGAGCATTGATACATTGTATTTAATAACCGCAGTTTTGCCTGTTTGAGCCGCCTTTCCAAACCCTTCATTTATAATAACATACGCTAGTCCGGTTTTGGTAGTAGTTATCGTCCAACCTCGGCGTTTGGCATAAGCGCGAATAATATCGGCGTCCTTACTAACAAGGTATTTATTAACGTTTATAAGCATTTCGGCTTCACTAGCTATTTCTTCTTTTGTTTTTTCTTTAGATGTGTTTTTACACGAAACACTAATTATTGTGTAAACACTTATAAATGAAATTATTATAAACAGCCAGTTTCTCATGAATTTATTTCGGTATTAAAATCAATCAGTGCCTCGTTAAACTTATTAATTGTTTCATCGAGTGTAAGTTGCGATTCGCCGCCCGCTGCATTTAAATGCCCACCTCCCGAAAAATGCTTTGCAGCGAATAGGTTGGCCGGAAATTTACCTCGCGAGCGAAACGAAATCTTTATTTTGTCCTTGGCTTCGGTAAAAAGTGCTGTAAAATTGATTCCTTTAATTGATAATGGGTAATTTACAAATCCTTCCGAATCGCCAACGGCAAAGTTAAAACGCTGTTGCTCAGCTAACGAAATAGCCATGTATGCCGTTTTTAATTCGGGCAGCACTACCATTTTTTCGTTTAGGCAGTAACCAAGAAGTTGCATTCTATGAGCCGAAAAATTATCGTAAACACGGCGGTATATGTCGTCCTTAGCAATGTTGTAGCCTAGCAGTTCAGCTGCAATTTCGAAGGTTCGTTTTCGCGACGAGTTATAGTTAAAGCAGCCTGTATCGGTTAATATGCCAGTGTATATGCATTCGGCAACCGATTTGTCGATAAATTCCAGTGCGTCGATTGCTACTACAAATTCGTAAATTAATTCGCAGGTAGAGCTGGCATCGGTATACGAAAATTGATAATCGACCTCCATTTTAGGGTTTGGATGATGGTCAATCATTATTTTTGTTGCCTTCGATGCGGTAAGTGCTTCGCACATATCACCACCCCGTTTAGGTTCGTTATAATCGAGAAAAAAGATAATTTCGGCCGATGTTATTATCGATGTTGCTGTTTTCTTTTTCTTGTAAAAGTCAATAACATAGCGGTTTCCGGGAAGCCATTGAAGAAATTCGGGATAATCGTTTGGAACAATTGGAACAACATCGTGCCCCATTTTTGTTAACACTTGCGTTAATGCTAATACCGATCCTAGCGCATCGCCATCGGGGTTTATGTGTGTGGTTATTACAATTTTACGCTTCGAGGATAGTAAATTCTTTATTGCGTTTGTGTTGGAATTACTTTTTAAAATCACTTGGTTTAAGTTTTAAAAGTCAAATATAAGTATTATGATGTTACTTTAGCTTTAAGCCAATGTTTTTAGGCTGGAGGCTGTAGGAGCTTCGTTGCAACCTATAAAATTGTTCATTTTAAATAAATTCGAAATGTTAATCTTTAATCTTCTGTTTTCTTGAATCTGTAATTTGTAATTTGTAATCTGTTATTTTCCCAGCCTTCATTTTAATTTGCATATTTTTTTTTGCGCCAATAATTATAGTACAAACCAAATAATACAATTAAAACCACTGGCAATAAGGTATTTATAATTTGCCATTTTACTCTTTCCTCCAATATACGAGGTTTGTCGAGTATTCGAAGTTTAAGTTCTTTTGAACGTAGGCTCATTAAATTGGTTTCGTCGGTAAGGTAGTTAACAATATTTACCACAAAATCCTTATTTCCAAATGTTTGGCGCGTAAACTTATCGTAGCCAAGTGCCGAAACCATTGGTCCTTTTGCAGTTACACGAACATCGTTTGCGAGCATATTTCCATCGCTTACCACAACCATTTTCGTTGGAGCACTTTCGGCTGCGAAATTTGTTTCAGCACCTTGTAATATATTTTTTATCAATCGATTACGGAATACCGACTGAAATTTGCCTTCAACCAGAATTGCAATTGGCATATTTGGCTTATTAAACTCGGTTTGCTTCGGCGTTCGCTTAATGTCTTGTAAATTAATGTATAAAGGTGCCGAAACCGTTTTGGAAAAGCGCGAAGTCCGTAATATGCACGTTTTCTTAGTTGTGTTATTACCGCCAACTGTGTCGATTTCACTGGCATAGCGAGCCCAAATCATATCTAAATTTCGACTAATAGGATGATCGACCAATGGGGAAATTAATGGGTAATATAGCCAAGGCGCGGGCATCCATTTGGGTTGCGAGTTTGTTGGCGATGTGTTTACTGGCAGTGCGTTGCATTGAATATCCTGCACTAGGTTCGGGTTTAAACGAATGCCATACGTAAATAGCTGATCGTCAATCTGTAAATCGTTTATAAATCCAAACGTAGCGCCGTTTGCCAAACTGTCGGTGTTTACATTTACCGAACTTACAAACCAAATAAGCTTGCCGCCATGCATTAAATATTGATCTAGCACATACTTGTCCTTCTCGCTAAAAGGCTTTGTGGGCTTTGCAATAATAACTGCTTTATATTGGTCGAGAATATGCATATCGTTTTCAATAGTTCCACGATCTACTTGGTATGAGTTTGATAATTCGCGTGTTACATCGCCAACTTCCATTTCGTTTAATTCGCCGTGACCTTCCAAAAAAGCTATCTTTTCTACATTCTTATTACTAATATTGAATATCGCCTTAATTAACTCATATTCTACACCTTGCATGGAGTTGTTTAAATTTTCCTCGGCCGATAATGCTACGTTGTTTTTGAGTAGGCTAATCGGTATCTCAAGGCCTTTGTATGAGATAATTGCACCAGGGAAAATGGTTTTTTCCGAAGCGCCGCCTTCTTTGTCTTTAGCTTGTATATTAATGGGTTTAAGGCCTTTGGAATATATATCGGCATATTGCTTGTTACGAATTTTCGGATCGGTATTCTCAGATGGGTTAACAAACTGATATTGAACATTTTCTTTTCCGTAAATTCGAAACTCGTCGAGCGTTTCGCGAATGGAATTTCGTAATTTCTTAAACCCAACTGGCAAATCGCCGTCCAAATAAACCTTTACATACACAATGTCGTCGAGGTTTTTCAGTATAGTTTTTGTTTCCACCGACAGTGTATAGCGCTTCTCGGTAGTTAAATCTATTCTAAAATACACTTTTGCCGATATAAATGCTGCAAAAGCCAGTATGATTACCGAAAACGTAAATTGTATTATAAGTTGCTTTCTTACAGATGATTGTTTCATAATATAAGTTTTTTCAATAATAAAATAGGGTTAATTTACCAATTGCGCGATTGTAATTTAAACCGTGTTATTAGGAGGAAAAATGAAATTACAATTAAGTAATAAAACATATCGCGCGAATCGATAACACCGCGGCTTATCGACTTGTAGTGATCGTTTATGCCAAGGCTAATTATAAATGAATCAAACGATTGTAAACCAGGCAATGACGATAAAAAATCGAATCCCATAAAGGCTGAAAATGAGAGCAATACAGCCACTATAAATGCAATTATTTGATTATCGGTAATTGACGATGCGAAAATACCAATGGCTACATAAATTGCAGCTAAACAAAGTAAACCAATTGATGCTCCGAGAGTTCCGCCTGTGTCGATATTTCCAGGAGGATTTCCCAATTCCGAAACCGACCAGTAAAATATTAATGTAGGAATAAGTGCCAGAAGAACTAAAATAAGTGCCCCAAAATATTTCGCGAGTATTATTTGCGTGTCGGATAACGGCTTAGTTAACAGAAATTCCATGGTACCCGATTTTTTTTCTTCGGCAAACGATCGCATGGTAATAGCAGGTACCAAAAATAAAAACACCCAAGGTGCCAGCATAAACAAGCTATCCATCGAAGCATAACCTGAATCGAGAACATTATAATCTCCAGGAAATACCCACATAAACAGACTGTTAACAATAATAAAGACAATAATTACGATATACCCAACTAATGACGAAAAAAACCCCTGAATTTCTTTAAAAAGTAAAAATCTCATAATTGCATAGTTTTTAGCTGTTCGCAAACTTACTGTATTTTTGGAAATTTTTGCGCTAGGGGAGAGATTATGAATAAGGGCAAATATTTTTTCAGATTTTAAACTAAGGCTTTGTAATATAATATGACGTACATTTACATGAACGGAAAAACCTTCCACATTAGCAATCCTTAAAAGTATGCTGTCATTCCGACCTGCGTCGGAATGACACTAAATCGGATGATTTATTTTATTACAAAGCCTAAAAAAAATTACTTAGCGTATTTTATACGTTAAGTTTGGTTTTCATATATATTTGCTATATGTTTGTATAGTTATTATATCAGAAATGAATAGATTAAATCCTCATATATCAGTCGATTGTGTAATATTTGGCTTCGATGAAAAACAACTTAAAGTTTTATTGATCGAGCGCGAGCGGCTTCAGGATGAAAATCTAGACATTCCGATGGAAGTTTTAAAACTGCCCGGAAGTTTAATAAGCGATGCTGAAGACCTTGATGCATCGGCGCACCGTGTATTGCTTGAATTAACAGGGCTTGATAAAATTTTTCTACATCAGTTTTCGGTTTTTGGCGATCCTAGTAGACTTGCTAATACCAAACACCTTGCTTGGCTTAAGGCTACCAGTGGTTTACCAATTGAACGTGTTGTAACTGTTGCATACTATTCGTTGGTTAAAATAAAAGAAAGTAATCCATCGGAAACATTGCTTTCGCGGGCTAAATGGATTTCGGTAAACGAATTACCCCAACTTGTTTTCGATCATAATATAATTATAAACAAAGCATTAAAAACTCTAAGGAAAGAACTTCGAACCGAACCTATTGGTTTTGAGCTTCTGCCAAAGAAATTTACATTACGCCAACTTCAAAATTTGTACGAGGTTATTATGGGAATAAACCTCGACAACCGTAATTTTAGGAAAAGAGTTGGTAAGCTATCGTATTTAGCTGTGCTTCCCGAAAAGCAAAAAGGTGTAAGCCATAAACCAGCATTCCTGTATAAGTTTGATAAAAAGGCATTTGAAAAGGAGAGAAAAGATGTTGGGTTTGTGATATGAGAAAATGAGAAAAATGAGAAAATGAGAAGATGTGAAGATGTGAAAATTACAAATTACAAATTACAAATTACTAATATTTACTTAATACTAATGTTATGAAGCATGCTAAATTATTGGTTTTCTCGGTGCTTTTATGTTCGATTATATTTTCGAGCAACGGCTTTGGTCAAAACCCTTTAATATCGCACATTTATGCGGCCGACCCTTCGGCACATATTTGGCCTGGCGATAGTAATAAATTATGGTTATACACATCGCACGATGTTGCTGGCACAAACCATTATGCTACAATGTTCGATTATCACGTGTTTTCAACCACCGATTTAGTGAATTGGGTCGACTACGGTCGGGTTTTATCGGTTGACGATGTTGATTGGGCTATAAGCCATGGCTGGGCAATAGATGCTGTATATTGGCATGGCAAGTACTATCTGTTTTTCTCAATGGTCGAAAAAGTTAGTGGCATGTTCCGCACGGGCATTGGTGTTAGCGATGTTCCGCAGGGACCGTTTACAAACATTGGCTATGTAAAAGGCGTAGAATGGGGTCAGGATCCAGCCGTGTTTATTGACGACGACAATACTCCTTACTTATTTTGGGGTTTAGAGGGGCAAATATTTGCCGCTAAGCTTAACGAAGATTTGCTATCCATTATACCTGAATCAAAAGTAGAACTTTCATCGCAACTTTTCGAGTGTTTTGAAGGGCCGTGGGTGCATAAATATAAAGGGAAGTATTACCTTTCGTACCCTGGATTACCTAAGGGCGAATGGCCCGAAGAAATGTATTATGCAACTTCCGACAAACCGCTTGGTCTGTATAAATCTCAAAGTAAATACATACCGCTTTTTAAAGGACATTCCTCAACAAATCATGGTTCAATAATTAAATATAAGAATAACTGGATAGCTTTCCATCATAGTTCGTGGCTCTCGGGTGGGGTTTTCGAAGAACGTAGCTTAATGGCTGATTATTTGTATTATAACCCCGATGGCACTATAAAGCCTATCATTCCCGATTCACTCGGCTTATCGAAAGGCAAGCCAACAAATTGCATCATTTTTCTTGAAGCAGAAAACGGCAAAGCAGCTGGCGGACGTTTTGAAGGCACTCAGGTTGAAAACTCATTTCCTGGCTATTCGGGTAAAGGATACGTAACTGGTTTCGACGTTCGTAGAGACTACGTTGAAGTGCTGGTGCAGGTTGCTAAGGATATGAAGGCAACTTTAAAAATGAGATATGCCGCCGAAAAAGACTTTACTGCCGACATTTTGGTAGGACCAAAAATGATTGTGGGCTGGGGAGTTTTAAAACTTAACAAAACCAATGGCTGGGAAGAAGTTAACCTTGGTGAAGTAGAGTTGAAAGCTGGCGACAATAAGATTCACTTTTCTTCGCGCGACAATATTAACATCAGCATTAAAATAGATTATTTTATAGTTGAACCTAAAATTAAATAATGGTTTATAATCAACACTTTATACCATGAAACCAATTTTATTTATAATTACTATATTGATTTTTACCCTTTTAGGATGTAATCAGACAAAGGTTTCAATTACCGAAAAAGACATTGAAGGACCGTGGAGAGTTGTTTTATTAAAGTTTGTAACTACAAATTCGGAGAGGGTTTTTATTCCAGGTAAATCAAATTACAAGGAAATGAAAATATGGTCGAAAAATTATTTCGTTTTTGCAGGTGTTTTGAATGAGTTCACTAGTAGTGGCGGGGGAACATACAAACTTAGCGGAAGTAGTTACGAAGAATCGTATAAGTATTACCCCGAAGCAAACAGGGTAGGCAAAACTTGCAAAATGAAATTAGAAATTTTGAATGATACCATGATTCTTACTTGGCCTTTAAATGCTAATGGCGAAATAGATAAATTAAATTACAATTTAGAGAAATTAGTGCGATTAAAGTAAAAATATGTATTTACTAGGTTACGACATAGGTAGTTCATCGGTAAAGGCAAGCTTGGTAGAAGCGGAATCGGGCATTTGCGTAGCATCGGCTTTTTACCCAAAGCAGGAAATGCAAATTACAGCAGTACAGGCAGGTTGGGCCGAGCAAGATCCTGAAATGTGGTGGCAAAATCTTAAACTTGCTACTAACGAGGTAATTAGCAAAGCGAAAGTGCAAACGGCTGATATTAAAGCTATTGGAATATCGTACCAAATGCACGGTTTAGTGTTGGTTGATAAAACCCAAGCTGTACTTCGCCCAGCAATAATATGGTGCGACAGTAGAGCTGTAGCAATTGGCGAACAAGCATTTAACGAAATTGGGCATACTCGTTGCCTCGAATATTTGCTTAACTCGCCTGGTAACTTTACCGCCTCGAAACTTAAATGGGTAAAGGAAAACGAACCAGCCGTTTTCGAGAAAATCTATAAAATTATGCTTCCAGGCGATTATATTGCCATGAAACTATCGGGTAATATAAACACCACAATATCAGGTCTTTCCGAAGGAATGTTATGGGACATAAAAAACAATAAACCTGCCAATTTTCTACTTGATTATTACGGAATTAGCCACGATTTTATTCCCGAAATAGTACCAACGTTTTCCGAACAATGCAGCGTTTCAGCAAAGGCTGCTGAAGAACTTGGGCTACGTGCAGGAACCATTATTTCGTACCGTGCTGGCGATCAGCCAAATAATGCACTGTCGCTTAACGTATTAAATCCTGGCGAAATTGCTGCAACTGCAGGAACATCGGGTGTAGTGTATGGTGTTAGCGATCAAATTAAATACGATCCTCAATCGCGAGTAAATACTTTTGTACACGTAAACCAAACCGAGCTGCAAACTCGATTAGGCGTGCTTTTATGCATAAGCGGTACTGGAATTTTAAATTCGTGGATTAAGAAAAACACTATTCAAGCTGGCATCGATTACAATGAAATGAATAGGTTGGCCGCCAACGTGCCAATAGGCTCTAACGGAATTGTGGTTCTTCCTTTCGGAAATGGCGCTGAACGAATTCTTGGCAACAAAAATTTAGGTGCCGTAATTGCTGGGGTAGGGTTTAACTCTCACAATATAAACCATTTACTACGGGCATCGCAGGAAGGAATCGTATTTTCATTTAAATACGGAATGGATATTATGCAGGAAATTGGCATCAAGCCAAGTGTAATACGTGCAGGAAATGCCAACATGTTTTTAAGTCCTGTTTTTCGCGAAACATTGGCAGGCGTTACCGGGGCAGCTATTGAACTTTACGATACCGATGGCTCGGTTGGTGCCGCTAAAGGTGCAGGAATAGGAGCGGGGATTTACAAAAAATCAGTTGAAGCATTTTCTACTTTAAAGAAGTTAACTACCATTGAACCTGATATTAGTAATACTGAACAATATTTTGATGCTTATAGCAATTGGAAAAATTATTTAGCTAAACTTATTAATTAACAAATACTTACACGATATGAAAAATCAATCAATTATTCGATTAACATCTGCCAGTTTTTTATTGATGCTAATTTCTTACAATGTAGTATGTCAACCTGTTATTTGGAAAGACCCATTACAGCCTATTAATGTGCGAGTTAACGATTTTGTTACAAAATTAACATTAGAAGAGAAAATTTCGCAGCTAATGTACAATTCGCCTGCTATCGATCGTTTGGGAGTACCTACTTATAACTGGTGGAACGAGGCATTGCACGGCGTGGCACGGTCGGGATTAGCCACCGTTTTTCCTCAAACAATAGGTATGGCTGCTACGTTCGACGATAGTTTGATATTTGATGTAGCTACGGCTATTTCCGACGAAGCTCGCGCTAAATTCAACGAGGCAATTCGAATTGGTAATAGGGGTCTTTATGCCGGTATTACATTTTGGGCACCAAATATTAATATTTTTCGTGATCCTCGTTGGGGTCGTGGACAAGAAACTTATGGCGAAGACCCATTTCTTACAACTCGCATGGGCGTTGCATTTGTAAAAGGTATGCAGGGCAATAATCCCAAATATTTAAAAACTGCAGCTTGCGCCAAACATTATGCAGTTCATTCTGGTCCGGAAGCTCTTCGCCACGAATTTAATGCTACCCCACCACTTAAAGATTTTACCGAAACCTATTTGCCTGCATTTGAAGCTCTTGTAAAAGAAGCTAAGGTTGAGGCTGTTATGTGTGCATACAACCGAACTTTTGGCGAACCTTGTTGTGGAAGCCCTTTATTACTTAAGGAAATTCTTCGCAAAAAATGGGGATTTACCGGGCATATAGTTAGCGATTGTTGGGCAATAAGCGATTTTTACCGAGGACACAAAGTTGATGCTGATGCTGCAGAGGCGGCAGCACGAGCTTTAAATAGTGGCGTAAACCTAAATTGCGGTAACGAATTTCCGCACTTAGCCGAAGCCATAAAACGAGGTCTAGTTAAAGAGGCTACCATCGATTCGGCATTACGTATTCTTTTTACAACTCGCTTTAAATTGGGCTTGTTCGATCCTGCCGGAAGTAACCCTTACGATAAAATTTCATTGAGCGTAGTTAATAATCAGAATCATAGAGATTTAGCTCGTAAAGTTGCAAACAAATCAATAGTTTTATTGAAAAATAAAAACAATACACTTCCGCTAAAAAAAGATTTAAAAAACATTTTAGTTCTTGGTCCCAATGCAGCTAATCAAGATGTTCTATTTGGCAACTACTGCGGCATAAGTGGTAATTTAACAACTATTGTTGAAGGAATTATGCGACAAGTAAACCCAAGCACTTCCGTTGAATACCGAATGGGAATTCTTCCTCATAAAGCAAATGTTAACCCCGAAGATTGGACTACTGGGTTATCGACCTCTAGCGACGTAACAATTGCAGTTATGGGTATTTCAATAATGGACGAGGGCGAAGAGGGCGAATCGCTAAACTCGCCATATAAAGGCGACAGATTGGATTTGAGTTTGCCAGCGCATCAACTCGATTATTTAAAGGTACTTCGTAAAGCCAGCGATAAGCCTATTATTCTGGTACTTACTGGTGGAAGCCCTATTTGCAGTCCCGAAATAATGGATTTGGCCGATGCTATTTTATTTGTTTGGTATCCGGGCGAAGAAGGCGGAAATGCCGTTGCCGATGTTATTTTTGGTAATGAAAATCCAGCCGGTCGACTTCCTATTACCTTTCCAACATCAGCGGCACAATTACCTCCGTTCGAAAGTTACTCCATGGAAGGTCGTACATATCGCTATATGACTCAGGAACCACTCTTCCCGTTTGGCTTCGGACTTAGTTATACCACCTTTGAGTATTCTGGTTTAAAGGTTTCAAAATCAAAACTTTCGCCAACCGATTCGCTAGTTGCTGAAGTAACCGTACGAAACAGCGGAAAAGTTTCAGGCGACGAAGTTGTACAGCTTTACATTACTGACATAGCCGCATCGTGCCGTACCCCATTGTTTTCATTAAAAGGTTTTAAAAGAATTAATTTAAAACCAGGCGAAAGCCGAGTAATGAAATTTAAAATTACACCCAAAATGTTAACATTAGTTGATAATGAAGGTGTTGCAAAACTCGAACTGGGCGATTTCAAATTAACAATCGGCGGTTCGCTACCAACCGAACGAAGTATTGCACTCGGTGCAACTAAGCCTGTTGAGGCGGTGTTTACAGTTAAATAAGTAATAAATTAAATATTTAAATATGAGCATTTTACTAGGTAACAAAGAATATTTTCCCGGAATTGGGAAAATAAAATTCGAAGGAAAAGATTCAAAAAATCCTTTGGCGTTTCGTTTTTACGACGAAAATATGATGATTAATGGTAAATCCATGAAAGATCATCTGCGGTTCGGAATGGCATACTGGCACACTCTCTGTGGAGCTGGTGGCGATCCATTTGGACCTGGCACAAAAGTTTTTCCTTGGGAAGCATGCTCCGACGCAGTTTCGGCAGCAAAAAATAAAATGGATGCAGCATTCGAATTTATGACTAAGGTAGGTATCTCTAAATACTGCTTTCACGATACCGACCTAGTTGACGAAGGCAAAAGCATTGCCGAATACGAAAAAAATCTATCAGCAATAACAAGTTACGCGAAAGAAAAGCAACAAGCATCGGGCATTAAACTACTTTGGGGTACTGCCAACGTGTTTTCGAACGCACGTTATATGAATGGAGCTTCTACTAATCCCGATTTCAATGTACTTGCTGCTGCCGGAACACAGGTTAAGAATGCTATTGACGCTACCATTGCCCTTGGCGGCGAAGCCTACCTGTTTTGGGGTGGTCGCGAAGGTTACATGAGCTTGCTTAACACCAATATGAAACGCGAATTAGCTCATTTAGGTCGCTTTTTAACTATGGCACGCGATTATGCTCGTAAACAAGGCTTTAAGGGCGTTTTCTATATCGAACCTAAACCTATGGAGCCTACTAAACATCAGTACGATTTTGATTCGGCAACCGTTATCGGATTCCTTCGTCAACATGGATTAGAGAACGATTTTAGGTTAAATATTGAAGTAAACCATGCTACTTTGGCCGGACATACATTTCAGCACGAACTACAAGTAGCTACCGATGCTGGCATGTTGGGCAGTATAGATGCTAACCGTGGCGATGTTCAAAACGGCTGGGATACCGATCAGTTTCCAATTAACCTATACGAAATGGTTGAAGCCATGCTTGTTATACAGGAAGCTGGCGGATTTAAAACTGGTGGCGTAAATTTCGATGCTAAAACTCGTAGAAATTCTACCGATTTAGAAGATATATTTATTGCTCACATTGCAGGTATGGACGTGTTTGCCCGTGCCTTGCTCGTGGCTAATGACATTCTCGAAAATTCGGATTACAAAAAACTTCGCAAAGCACGTTATGCATCGTTCGATATTGGCGATGGCGCAGATTTCGAACAAGGCAAACTTACACTCGACGATTTGCGGAATATTGCAATAAAAAATGGCGAGCCAAAGCAAACCAGCGGCAAACAAGAGCTTTACGAACAAATATTAAATATGTATATGTAGATAATTGATAATTGGTAATTGATAATGCGAATTAAGGGTTAAATTTTCTCTGTGAAACTCTGCGACTTCTCTGTGAATCTCTGTGTAACAATATATAATTTAACTGAGAGCTACAGAGAAGACACACAGAGCCACTGAGTTAATTTATCAACTCATAATTGGCGTTGACAATTGATATTGATAATTGTATAGTTGATAATTGATAATTGATAATGGACTAGTAGGTTAATGTGCTTCAATGTGCCTTCTTCTATCTTCCATTATCTTCTTCTATCTTCCATTATCTTCATCTATCTTCCATTATCTTCCATTATCTTCTTCTATCTTCTTCTATCTTCTTCTATCTTCTTCTATCTTCTTCTATCTTCCATTATCTTCCATTATCTTCTTCTATCTTCCATTATCTTCCATTATCTTCCATTATCTTCTTCTATCTTCCATTATCTTCAAATATTCATACACTAAAAAACAAAAAAAATGGCATTTATCGACACTACCTCAAAATCAACATCTTCGAGTTTTAGCAAAGGCAACCCTTTTTACATAGCTTTGCTAACAATAGTTGCAACCCTTGGTGGATTGCTTTTCGGTTACGATACTGCAGTTGTTAACGGTGCCGAAAAATCGTTGGTGGAATTTTACATCGCTAAAATGACAAACCCCGACAATCTGCAGTATGCAATGTCGCTTATAAGCCAGTACCGTATGCTTATGTCGGTTTGTTTATACTTAATATTTATAATTGTTTCGGCTCAAATTGTGCGTTTAGTTGGTGCGAAAAAAGGTTTGATTATATCAGTTGTTTCACTTTCAATACTTACAATTGTATTAATTACAACATTTTGGAATCAAGCTTTTCCTACATCTATAGGAACACTTCAAAATATTGCCGATTCAATAAAAGGCTTTGTAATTGCCAGTGCTTTAATAGGTTGTATTATTGGTGGTGCAATGGCTGGTTTTGTTTCGAAATCGTTAGGCCGGAAAAAGGGATTATTTATTGCAGCAGCAGCCTTTTTAGTTTCGGCAATTGGTGCTTGGAAACCCGAAATGTTTAATGTGTTTGGAGTTTTAGATGTATATTCGTTTGTAATATACCGCATTATTGGAGGCATAGGAGTAGGGTTGGCTTCAATGATATCGCCAATGTACATCGCCGAAATTGCTCCGGCCAACATTCGCGGTCGGCTTATATCGTTCAACCAGTTTTCGATAATATTTGGTATGCTGGTTATATATTTTGTAAACTACTACATTGCCAAGCAAGGCAACGAACAATGGTTAATAACCGATGGTTGGCGATTAATGTTTTTGTCGGGTGCAATACCAGCCGGAATATTTATGGTATTATTATTTTTTGTTCCGGAAACGCCTCGTTTTCTTGTACTTAATAATAAAGAAGACAAAGCCCTTAAGGTTTTGAACAAAATTGCAGGAAAGGAAAAAGCTAAAGAAATTCTCGAAGAAATTAAGTGTTCGCTCCACGAACATAACGCACCCTGGTTGTCGTACGGATTTCTAATTATTTTTGTAGGTATCATGTTATCTGTATTTCAACAGTTTGTGGGAATAAATGTAGTTTTATATTATGCCGGAAATATCTTCCGAAACATGGGTTCTTCTACCGATAGTTCGTTAATGCAAACAATAATTGTAGGTGCTGTAAATCTGTTATTTACAGTAGTAGCAATTTTAACAGTCGATAAATACGGTCGTAAACCTTTAATGATAATTGGTTCTATTGGAATGGTTATAAGCATGATAGCGCTTGGGATGGTGTTTTATTTTGGCGGAGCATCGTTATCGCATGCGGGGGGTGTTGCCGCGTTAATTTTTATGTTAACCTATACTGCTGCATTTGCAATGAGCTGGGGACCTGTTTGTTGGGTGCTTTTGGCAGAAATGTTCCCGAATAGCATTCGCGGAGCAATGTCGATAGCTGTTGCAGCACAGTGGATTGCAAACTGGATAGTATCGCTTACCTTCCCAATGATGAACGATAATGTTTGGCTAACAGCCACTTTTAATCACGGGTTTTCGTATTGGATTTATGGCGCAATGGGCATTTTATCGGCCATATTTGTATGGAAAATGGTACCCGAAACGAAAGGTAAAACGCTAGAGGAAATGGAAAGTTTGTGGAAGAAGTAAATAATTGATATATTGAATTATAGCTTTTTTTCAGTTCTTGAAATACAACGCGTGTAACGATGGATTTATTTTTGTATATCCGTTTTTATACGCGTTTTGTTATTCAATACTTCGGTAAACTCTTTGGTGGGTTTTGGTTACTTGGTGATTTGGTGGCTATTACATAATTTTTGCCGCTAAAACACAAAAACACCAAATTACTCCAAATCAAAGGGTTAAAAAAACTAATTTGAAAGTTTACTGATCTATTGTTATTCATTTGCACTTATATTTGATGTTAGGTTTATAGTAAATGCAAAATCTATAAATTTTTTTGATAGTTTTACACAATATTAGGCAACAGGATTTACGCTTAAATCAATTAAATTAGAAGATATGTCACTAGAAATTTCAGGAAAGGTATTACAGCTATTGCCCGAGCAAACGGGGCAGGGTAAAAATGGCACATGGGTTCGCCGCGATTTTGTGATAGAAACTAGCGAACAATACCCTAAAAAGATATGCTTTAGTGGATGGGCCGATAAAGCAGCCCAGGTTAATGCGTTACAGGTAGGTCAAACTGTAAAAGTTTCGTTTAATCCCGAGTCGCGCGAGTTTAACACCAAGTGGTACACCGATTTGCGCGCATGGAAAATTGAAACCGACGGAAAAGGTCAAGCTGCATCAGTTAACGAACCTTCAAACTCGTTTGGTACTCCACCCGAGGAGTTTATACCTATGGCTCCATCGAAAGAAGAAAACGATTTGCCGTTTTAAAAAAACTACAAAAATTGAACCTTAACCTTTTGTAAATGCCAATTAATTAAGCTAATAGGTTAAGCGGCCTTTTGCTTCCTATAATTTTTGGAAAGTTATGTATGGTTTACTGAAAACCATAATGGGGTATATTGACTCGTTGCCAGTAATTTTGAAGATTAGTTCTTGCTTAAATATAAAGATTAGTATATTTGTAGTAAAGTTTTGATAATGACAACAAAAGATCATATACTGTCTACGATTAAGATTCATAAACCAGAGTTTTTTAAACTAGGGATTAGGGATATTGGTTTATTTGGTTCTTATGTTAGAGAGGAACAATTAGATATTAGTGATATTGATATCTTAATCGATTTCGAACCTGATAAAGAGAATTATGACAACTATATGGCTGTTTATGATATAATAGAACAGTTATTTAAGAACGAACGAATAGAGATTATCACAAAAAATGGATTAAGTCCATATATTGGACCAAAGATTTTAAATGAGGTTGTGTATGTCTAAATAACCTATTGAATATCTGAAACATATTCGTGATGAAAGTTTGTATATTCTATCTGTAGTCAATATCGGTTTGACAAAGGATGACTTTTTGCGTGATGAAACATTAAAACGTGCCGTAGTAAGAAGCCTAGAGATAATTGGAGAAGCGACAAAGAAGATTCCAGCGGATTTCAAAATAAAATGGGATTCAATTAAATGGAAAAATATGGCAGGAATGCGGGATAGATTGATTCATGATTACATGGGAGTAAATTATTCTATTGTATGGGATGTGATTAAGAACAAGATACCTGAATTATGCAACCAGATTGAAGGGGTTATAGGAAAAGAATAAATAACTACTGGCAACACGCGGTATAAAAAATTGCCGGTTCAGTTGGTTATTCAAGGGTTGTAGCCCGCTTCAACTATAGTGTAACTTGATAGGAAATCGCACGCAATCGGCAACATTTTTATACCGCCAAACGTTATGCGCCAAGCCAATAAATTTCGCTCACATATCGCATATATAAAATATAGATATTGCAAATATCTTGAACCTAAACATTTATTTTAAAACTAATTAACTATGAGAAAAGGAGTTTTGATTGTTGTTTTGATTTCTATCTGTATTTTGGGTTTTTCGTAGGGAGAGCTGAAAAACAGATTTATGATGATTTCATCATTTGGTTTTACAAATATTAATACGTCCAAAGGATTCTCAATTAGTAACGAATTACTTTATTCATTATCAAAGCGTTTTAGCACTTCTGTAGATTTTTCTCTTTCCAATGCATATAATGGGGTCCACAATGTATCCTATTGGTACGAGCATGATTTATCAAATGTAAACGGTTGGAAAGAGACACATCATCAGACACTCTATTCTTTGGGCGCATTAGGTTATTTTAGTCCAATAAACAATACTAAGAATTTTTTAGGTATTGGTGTTGGGTTAAGCTTAAATTATCAAATCGATACTTATAACTGGTTAAATGGGTTAAATACTGAACCATCTATTACAGTGGGCAATGTGAATTATTTTGGTTTAGGCTATAACGTTTCAATTAAATATCTGCATGAATTTTCAGAGTCTATAAGTCTTGGTGTGAAAGGCAATCTTGTGTTTTTTGACGATCAATGCTCTTCTTTATTGTTATCTTTTGGGTATAAACTTCATAAATGAGTTACTTGTTAAATGACACTTAGGAATTTAGTCTTTTTTATAAACGTTGTACTTTAGTAGTTAATGTTAAAGAAATAGTTCGCTAAATATTTTCAAACTGTAATATATATACCGCATTATTAAATCTGACATAATGTAACTATTTTATTTGATGTCAGGTTTGCAAAGTGATTTTCTATTGCATTCCAACATTGCTCAGGTGTTTCAAACAAAACGTTTTGTGTTGTTACTTTTCGCAAATACC
>JANYAP010000005.1 GCA_025361285.1 Bacteroidales bacterium
ACAGAGAATTAATATTTACGCTATCTATTTGTAATTGTATATATTATAAGTTATTACTCATTCTAATTCATTTGCTTTTATAAGTTACACAGAGTTCACAGAGAAGAATCGCATGCGATTCTTTAAACTCTGTGTCCTTCTAAACTTATTTGATAAATTATTAATAATTAGCACTTTAAATGAAATGTGCAAAAATCAAACCTATTTTTAAAAAAAATTTAGTATTTCTCTGTGTCTTTGCGCCTCTGTGTTTATATTTTCTGTATTTCTGTTTGAGCGCTTGTGTTATGAATAACTCTGTGTTTTAAACCTTAATTGGCATTACTAGTAAAAACTTATACCCACCAAATCGGTACGTTTACTAATTTTACCAATACCGCTAATAGCCTCAATAGCATAATAATAGCTTTTACCGTTTTCAACTTTTAGATCGGTAAATTCACTAATACCAGCTTTAATTGTGGCAATTTCAACAGGTTCCATATTTTTTTCGGCGCGGTAAAGTTTGTAACTTGTAACTGCTTCGGAATAAGGCTCGTCCCATTGAATAATTATGTTCTTTTGTTGCGCGAAAAGTTTTAGGTTTGATGGTGCTGGTAGTGCCGTAGTGTAAATAAAGCAAGCAACTTCCTGTGAAGGCGACCCGTGAATAGCCGAATCGACACCAATGCATTGCACTATGTAATAATATTTTCGGTTTTCGGTAACTAGGGAATCTTCAATATAATTTCGATTGGAACGCAATAAGGCAATGGTTTTTGATGGCTCAACGGCTTTGTTATCGAAATCGGTAACACGGCGAGTAATTTGGTAACCAATTATGTACGGGTAATTTTTTACCATGTCGGTCCAAAATACATTCACTTTATTATCCTGTAACGAAGTTTTAACATTGGTAGGCACTGGCAACGTAGCTGTTACAGTTTGTACCGACACTGTTTCGGAAAGTGGACTTATTGCATAAGAGGTATTTACATCAGCAACTGCGTAGGAGTATGTTTGTACTTCGTTCGATTCCTTAATTGTATCGGTGTAGCAAAATTTGGCGCTATCGGTAAGTATAATGCCCGAAATTTGTTTAGGTTCGCCTTTAAAGCCTTCGCCACGATATACATAGTACCCGCGAGTGTCGGTTTCGAATTTCTTCCAACAAATGGTAACAATACGACCTTTTATACTAACAACCACATTGTTCGGCGGGAAAATATTTGGTCGGTTTGGTTTCAAAATAGCGGGTATGCGAGGCGACGGAAACGATTTTTGGTATTCGCCATTTAACCGAATAGAGTAGAAATAGGCAACAACGGGCTTAACCGACTTATCGAGGTAAATAGTATCGTTTGGACTCAAACTCATAATCTTCTTATAATCTCCATCATACTCGGTAGCGCGAAAAATGTCTATGGAAACGATATCCTTTGTTTGGTTTAGTTTCCACGAAAGTTTAATTGCGTTTTCGGAATCAGCGCTAACAGCCTTGTACTTTTCGAAAGCCACTGTTAACTGCTTTGGCAGGATATTGTAAACGTTAATTTGCTCGGACGCCACGCCAGTATTGCCCATTGCATCGATTGGAACAACGTAATACGAATAACCACTGCCAGTTATAACGCCATCGTCGGAAATGGCGATGTAGGATTTTCCGGTTTTATTGAAGAATAATTTAGATGCCGACACTTTCGCAAAGCTATTGCGTTGATATTCCGACCTATACACTTCGCAATCGAACATTCTGTCGGAGTTAAGTATTTCGAATTCAACGGTAACCGATTTCCCTTGCGGTTTTACATTGAAAGGTTTGAAGGTAGTTTTAAGCTTTTGTGCTGCGAAGCGAAAATTATTAATAAGCGGTAAAGTATCGGCACTATTTGATCCATAGCTTTTTACTACCTTAAAGCTGTATTCTTTGCCAGCATCTAAACCAGTTACAAGCGCGCCAACACCAAGAGTTTCCATAACAAATGGGTTTGCGGAATAAGGTGCTAACGAATCGATTAGCTGAGTGCGGTCGGCTTTTGTCCAAATACGCTGTATTTCGCTATCAGTTAGCATTTTAAGGTACGGATATATGGGCAAAGTTTCGTTTAAACGTGCACTAAACTCGCTTGCGTTAGCCGGGAATTTAAACTTTGTAAAAAGTTTCCAACTATTTAACTGTTTCATAAACACTTGGTACTCGAAACCTTTAGCAAACGAATGCCCACACCAAATAAAAACTCCGTTTTTGCCTGCAATGGCAACTGGTAATTGTTGTGCTTTTACAAACGAAGCAACAAATAATAAGATAATCAGTAGTTTGTATTTCATAATTTATGGTTTAAATTTAATGGGTTCACGCAAAGTGCGCTAAGGTAATAGCAATTAATACCTCATGTTTAAAAGCACTTTTTAGCGCATGGCGTATCAATAAAGTCGAAGCCGAAGTTTGTATTTCCGTTTGACGATAGCGAGGCGTTTATAATAAGCCCTAACGACTGGCTATAAATATTTGTAGTGCCTATACATGGACCAACAACTGTTGGAATGCCTTGACTTACATCTACTCCAATAGATGTGCAAACGTCGCCACCCACCGTGAAATTGCCTGAGTTATAGCCACCAAATACGCGCCCAATAATTTCGGCACTTCCACTTATATTGGTGCATGTAAAGCTCGACATACCCGCGTAAACACCTGCGTAAATGCCAATTCCCATTTTCGCCGCAAATGGTTCGAACGAAGTATAGAGCGACAAATCGAGCGTTGGCATTTCTACTTTAACGTAAAAGGCTGCTACACCTACGTTTAAGCTTATGTCAACATTTGGTATTAACGGCATCGATTTTTGACCTGTGATAAAAAAGCCACTAAATTTAGCCTTTGAGTCGTTTAATGCGCAAGGCACGGTTTTCGAAAATTGAGTTGCTATCTTTATAACATTGTCGGGCAAGTTGTTATACATACCTAATAACACACCCGCCGAAAAATCGTTAACAACTGGAACACCTGTAATTTGCCCAGCAGCAGCCATATACCACCCTGGCTTACCGATAGAAAATTCCATAGCGCCACTCACCGAAAAACCGCCAAAAGGTTGTTTATCGAGGGTAAGATTGCCTACAAGTCGCCGTTCGTCGAATATATACGTTAGGCTTAGGCCAGGCAAAGGGCTTAAATTGCTCACTTCGACCTTTTCCGACGATGCCTGAATATCGCCATAAACGGTAAAGGTTAGAACGGTATTTTTGCCGCCATTCGAAAGGGTAGGCTTAGCCGATTTTTCAATCAACTCGCCAGTAAAGGCAAGGTTGTCCCAGTCGTTACCTGTAACCATCATACCGTTAAATTTCTGGGCTTTAAAATATTTGTTGGACAGATTGGTTTTTAATTTCAGGTCGAAGGCATTTTCGGCAAGCTTAAGAATAAAATCGTTATTTGCCTCAACCTTAAAGCGTTGGTCGGGAGGCAGGCTTGGCAAACCTAGGGCGGTAAATTTGCATTCGATATTGTTAAACTTGTTAGGTTCAACCATTAAGCCGTCGAGTTCAAATTTACCTTCGGTTATTTTAGGTGCTTTGTTAGTTGCCGAAAATTTAACGTAGCCTTTTCCTTCAAACTCGAAGTTAATAGGGTCGACACCAATAAATTGTATAGATGCACCGCTACCTTTTTTAAACATTAGCTTTCCGGCAATTGGGCCTAAGCGTGGGCCGTTTAAGTCGATACCGCCCGATAGCATAAACGCGTCGGTACCAGCGTAAAACATACTTGGGTTGAAATAACATACTTTCTGAAGTATAAATTTGTCCTGAATAATCCCAATCATGTTCTCTAAATTACTAAGTAGGGTTATGTACTTAATACGCAATGGTTTATTAAGTGTAGGCGATAAATTGATTGTAGAAACCGGATTTTGTTCGCTGCCAAGCAGCACAAATGTCCAGTGGCCTGATTGATCGCTGCCGGTACGTTCGTCGTAAACCATATCGGGCTTAATACCAGCATTTACAGGCAAAGTTAAACCTCCACCAACCTGTAAGTTAGTCATTTTAAAACCATCGAACACAAACAAATCGGGGCGCAGCACAAAGTGGTCGAAAGGCACGTCGATAGTGCCAGTATGCACCATACCATCGGTAGAAACAATGCCGCCCTCTTTTACGTCGATCTTCCAATTTTTAATTTCGAGCCACCATTTTTCGATATTTATTTTTATAGAGTTAATTCCAGCATAAGGCTGAATGGAGTTATTATCAATCTTTAATCCGTTCAAACGCAAACTAAAAGTATCGGGGTTAGCGTTGGGGAGCTTACACTTTACATTTACCGAAAGCGACAAATCGCCAGCGGTAGAAATAAACGAATTTAGCGGATCGGCATTAGCCTCGAAACCAAGAAAGCTAAAGGTTATGGGCTCTCCTTTAGCATCCGATACTCCATAAGTTTTTGGCATTTGCAAATTATTCTGCACAGCACTATTCATAGTAAGCACGCGAATATTATTAGCTATTTTGTTGCCCGAAATTTCGCCGAAATAAAATTCGCCAGCGTACTTATCGAACGAAATGTATGTAGATGGAAAATTGAAAGAATTATCTATCAATTTAACCTTTCCGTTGAGGTAGCCTTTACCTCGGTTTTCACTGCTCAAAACGAGGTTATTAACCATCAATTTCTTTTGCGATAAGGTTTTCTTATGCGTAACACTAACATTGTATTTCTGCCCAAATTTCATTTTTATAGAAGGCGTAGCATCAATTTCAACGGAATCGACGTAGGCCACAGCAACCAATTGGTTATTAATTTTTTGTATAATCATTGGCGCATTTCGTATTCGCACAGCCGCCTCGTTACTATCGAACCAGCCAAATTGCGACGTACATTTATCGAGGTGAACCAAACCTGTTACTAACATTCTGGTAGTGTCGTTATTAAGTGGTTGCATATCTTCCAACGAAAAAGGAATATCGTAAAATTTATCGATTTTCGCCTTCGCAAATTTTTTGAGGTTTAGTGCCACATTTTGCTCGCTGCCAGGAGTAACGGTTGTTTGCGCGCCCACAACGGTAAAGGTTGTATCGAGGGTAGCCTTAACTAGCTCGGTACACGAGCTTGCCAGCGGAATGCCATAAATAGCAAAAGCTCCATCTTTATCAGTACGCGCCGACATTTCGGGTAACTGATTGGCTACCACTGGCTCCATGGCCGATTTGTCGAGATACACAAACGCGTTTTTTACTGGTGCGCCATCGAGCTTAACTATGCCTCGCATTACCTTGCCCATTTTCAGCTTAATAGGGTAGGTAACAAATTCTTTGCTTTCGTTGTTGGGTATGTTTATCTGCTTGGGTATGTACGTTTTACCATCGGACCCTTCCACCTTAACAGAGTACGAATTTACGGCTACGTTTTCGAACATAAAATCGGCTGTATAAGGCGGTGCAAAGCTGGTTGACTGTTTAGTGCCATTATGCACAAACGTTATAATTGCGCCTTTTATGTACTTATCAGTTTTTTCGTCGAAAACTCTAAAACGCATACGGTGCTTACGGCGATAGGCTGTGGCGTTAATAGGATCGTTCGCGAATAAACCTTTTTGTATATTCATCGAAATGGTATCGTTAAAATAACTTATATCTTTAGGTATAATGTAAACCTTACGATTATTGCCCGAGGGCACGTTTATCATAAAATTTCCTTGTTCATTGTAGGTTTCGAAAACTTTACCATCATCAACCTTTATGTACGACGGCGCACCCTTTGGCGTTGGGTCGTCGGTAGTAACTTTGCCATAAATATATGCATCGGGTTTTAAAAAGAAAAGCCGAACGAATTGCGAACCAGTTTTGCTAATCACATCTTTCCATTCATCGGGGTTATAGCCCGATTTTGATAATGAAAGTTCGTACTTCATATTATCCTCATCTATAGCATTTAAAAACTCGAAATATCCGGCAGTATCGGTAAACATAATTTTGTTATTCTGAAAAAAAGCTTGCCAAAGCGACATTTCGGCAGTGCCAGGCGTATCTTTCTTTTTTAAATAAAGAGTAACCGAAGCGTTTTCGATCGATTTTTTCGAAACGGCATCCTGTGTGCGACCGGCAATGCGCGAAGGCAAAGGCTTTAAATCGAAAGCTGCTGTGTCCCACTTAATTGCATTAAATTCGGTTTCGTTCCAGTAACCAACCTTTTGATGTGCCATTATTTGGCGGAAATCGGCTTTATAAAAATACATATTGTCGTTAGGGTTCGAGCTAACTTGTAATGAGTAGTTCGAGCTTACGTTGTCCTTATAATTCGATAGTAATCTCGAAACTGTATAAATGCCCTTGCTATTGGTTTCGCCCAAACTTATCCATTCGAACTCCTTATTAAGGTATTGAGGTGTTGATACATACGTTGCCGAATGCTCGAAAGTAGGGCTAAATAATTTACCACGTTTACCATTTTGGTTTCCTTCGCCCAGCGGAACGTTTTTATCGTCTAAATTTCTGAATACTAAAGCTTTAATTCCTAAAGGAGTAATTTTTGTAATTTCGTCCTTTACTTTTACAATCACTTTTGCTTCGGCAACTACGGCATCGAAATCGCCTGCATCGGCTTTATCGAAAGGTTGCACAATAATATCCTTGTTTGGACTGTAATAATATTTCGAATCGGTAATTTTTATACGAAGCACACGCCTCACCTTGCCTGTAACCGATTCTATATCATGAAAGTATAACATATCGGGCTCTAAAAAATTTGGGCACGGTCCGCCACCTTGTTTGGCATTGCCTTGAATTTTTTTTTGTAACGCGTTATTATTTATAGTTTTATTGACTTCTCCTATATTTTGAACGTTGGTTTTTTCCATTCCGCCCAAACCGTTGTTATTAATAAGCTGTTGCGTGCCGAAATCATCTCCCACCAATGTGCCGAAATTAAATTCGTCCATTGGATTGGTCGACAGGTTGCCTCCATCCCATATCTCGTCGATAGGGTCGATGCCTAGCTCTTCTTTGGGGCTTGGTTTTGTAGTTTTCTTTTCTCCAAGATTAAAACTAATTTGCTCGGCAGTACCTGTACCAATTTCGCCTTTGGCGTTATGGTTTATTACCGAAACAATAAATTCGCCATTGCCATCGGTTTGGCCTGTACCAACAACCATGCCGTTATCGAAGGTTTCAACTTCGTTGCCGTTGATATCGGTAGCACTAAATTTGTTAAGCAGCATTTCGGTTACGGCTTTGCCATTTACTACAAAATCGTACTCAACACGCACGTCGAAATTGGTATTTGCTAGCGGTCGGCGTGTTGCATCGTTGGGCCATTTGTAGTACAGGCGACCTTTAATTTCCGATTTTGGCGGTTGGTTCGAAATTAGAAAAATTGTGTCGTTATGCTGAAAATGTGTTTGTTGCGTTTGCGCCGGTGGATTAAACATTCCTTTTATATAATTGCCCTTAGGCATAAAAGCTACTTTTTGTTCGGCGGCTTCAAGTCCCGAAAGTACTGAATCGTTGGTTATTACCTTCACAAAATACTCGTCGCCATTTTGCATATTGCAAACCAAACGATCGAATTTAACCACAGTAATTTTCTTACCCTTCGCATTAATTTCCACCGATGTTTTTGCCGAAGCTATTGGTTTTAAGCTACCTGCATCGAAACCCTTAGGTAACGCATTCACATACTTTCCATTACTATTCAGAGTGCCTTCAATTAACGGTAATAGATTATGCTTCACCTTTCTATACAAAATGGCATCGAGGCCTGGCAATGGTTTCTGCACACTTTCCTCAACATTAAGACTATGATATTCATGCTTTATCGAATCGACATAATAATTTTTAAACTTTTCCTTAATCTGAAACGATGCCGAATAGCTAAATACTTCGGTTACCATGTTTCCTAGGCGAATAGTGTCTTTCCCAGAACTAAGCTTAAAACCGTTTGGAAGCTGCTTGTAATATGGGCTTACCAAGTTTAGGCTTAAACGCGTGGTGGTATCGGCTTTTCCGGTAACGGTGGCTGTAAAATTGCCCATTCTATCGGTAGTTGCATAAAAAAATGTTAACAAAGCACTTGACAATGAAATTTTTATAGGCGTATAACCTACTGGAAAACTTTCGCCGGTAGTGCCAAATTTGTAGGCTATATTACCTGTTACTATCCGCGAAAATGGCGATGTGTCGGAATTTAACAATAATAATTCGCGGCTGTTTAAACTCGCAACTTCTTTATTATTAATATCGTAAGCCGTTAAAGAAAACTTATAATAATGCCCGAAAACGAAGCCCGCCGTTTGTAAGGCCTGCATAGTAAAAATTGCTTGTTTAAGTGTGTCGGTAGAATATGTAAAAAATGGAACATGCGCATAACCATGAATACCGCTTTTATCGACCGACAAAGATGCTGTTTTGAAGAAATTTAACTTGTATTTGTACGACGATGCACCGTTAACCGCCCCGCTGGCATTGGCCCACGTCCACGAAAACATTAACGGATTGCTTGTATTTACAATTAATGTGTCGGGTTTCGAACTATCTGCATCGAGCTGGTTTTGAAGCTGTTTAATATATGCATCGCTCATAGCACCCTTCAAATGAGCCGTTCCACTTAAATAAGGTAAAGTAAGAGTGAGATTCGAATTCTCCACAACTAAAGGTAATGTATTGGCAAAATGTGCTTTAACAGTAAACACTGCAGGAACGCTTTTCCCATCGTTAATAAACTTTATTTGCTTTTGTGCATCGTAGGCAACTACTTGACAAGCATACGTTTTGCCATCTTCCAACTTCGGGTTACCCATATTATACATGTAATTAGTAGTGGGTATATTATCTTTCACGAAAAACGGAAAACTTGTTGCGTTAAGTAGTTGGTTTACATCAGTATTAGGGTTAATAACTTCAGCAATAATTAGTTTGTACAAAACAGGCTTATTTACACCAATTGCGGGTGTCCAATTAAATAAAAGGTTTTGAGCCACGATACTTTCTATACTGTCGCCATCCTGCGGAGTAATAAGGGTTGGCGGTTCGGCATAAGCAATAATTACAGGATTACTACAACCACTAGGTTCGTCGGGCGAAAGTTGCACATTTGTGGTATAATCGAACGCTTGCGCGCAAAAAGTGTATTCGCCTTCCTTAAAGCCATTTACAAGCAAATCAGTTTTACTAATTCCCTCATATTCAAAGCTATTTACATCGAACAAATCCTTTACATCGGTATAAGATAAAATTTTTGTTTCGCCCGAGTTAAGCACTATAGGCATCGAGGGCTTATAATTGGCCCGCGTTTTAATCGATATTCCAACATCGGACGTAATGCTACCTACTAATTTTATGCTAATAGGTGGCATATAGCGCGTTGGCGATGCTATATTAGTTAGAATAACCTGTATTTTACTGGGCTGATTTACATAATCTTGTGGATAAAAACTATACGGCGGAAATACGTTAACAGTTACCTGAACCTGCTGCGATACTGCGCTCATTACCAAAAATATACCCAGTGCGAAACCGAGCAATGCTTTTTTTGTTGCCATACCATTTAAAAATTATAGGAATAGGTTAAATTAACTCGTACCTCATCGAAACCTTTCGCCGTGGATGTTTTGCTGTATTTATTTGATATATAGCTTGTTCCGAAATTAAGCGAATTGTGAGGAAAGGGATTATAGTAAACGTTTAAGCCAGTGTTCATTACCGTGTTCGACTTTAAACCGTTAATATACATAAAGTTCCATCCATGATTAAAGCCTATGTTCACTTTCTTATCAATCGATTTTGAAGCATTTAGCATTAGCCCGTACGTTTTATTCTTCTGTAAAGCCGCATCGCTAATGTTGTAGGTTAAATTCGCCCCCGACGAAAAACCGCTATTCTGCGAAACAACATATCCCAAATTAGCTAAATAACTGTTAAAGTTTGCGTTGGTGGTCGATTTGGTGTTCAAATCCTTCAACGCCTGGTAGTTTATCAGAAACATGAACGTGTGCGTTACATTAGTTCGAATAATGCTGTAGCGGTTGTTCCACGATATGCTGCGGTTGTTTTGATACACCTTAAATGTATCGGAGAAACTTGCCAACACTTTTTGCTGCGAAATACCGTAATTGGTAATCTGTATATCGGTACCAAAAACCGCCGTTGGGTTAAACGATACTGATAATGAACCTATTGTGCGTTCCGTGCGTGCTTTGCGGTTTCCACGAAGGTTGTCGTGGCTTCTTCCCAAATTTCCGTTTACCGAAATGCGCCGCTTCCATGCAAAAAAACCGCCGCCTGCTGTAATATTTTCAATATCGCCCTGTATGTAGCTTATCCCCATGCTTTTATAATCGGGATCCACTCTATTATATTGTAACTTAAGGTTATAGTTTTTCTGCTTATATAAAAGCAACGCCTGCGCTGCCGACAAAAACTGTGTTGACGGACGAACCGTAAAAACTTTTTCAACAATTTTTGGCATCTTCTTAATGGTGTCGGCAGTAATATCGCGCGTAAAGGCACTTCCCGAGGCATTTAAAGTAAATGAAAGTGCTTTGGTAATTTGAAACTTCGATGCTATACCCAACACCAAATTTTCGGCCGGCGCAACCGATTTTTTTTTACCAAGCATATAAAAGCCGCTGGTGTCGTCAACTGCCTTTAACACAATAAAATCGAAATGATTACGCTCGGTTCCAACACCTACTTTTACCGAATAACCTGTGCGCCTAAATGTTCCTGTATTGCCTGCTACAATCGAATCGGGTATTGCCTTGCGGTTAAACCTACCATACATTGCACCAAAACGAAACTTGCCTGGATTAAGTTCCACACCAACGCCACTAAAGGTTATTCCCGATAATGTATATGGCGAAAAAGTTATGTTTCGGTAGCCAACGTGCAGCTTTATCCATTTATATGTTGGGCTCATGCCAAACTGGTTAAAGGGCTGATTAAATGACCGTTCCTGATTTCCTATAGTAAACGATACAGGAATGCTTATCCCATACAACTGTAAATTTAGGTTGCCACTGGTTGTTGAAATAAACGGCTTATTGCGGTTCTCGGCACCCCAAGCCTTATAAAGTTGAAAATTTTGACTAACCGACCCCGAAATTTTTACAGGTTTCTCGTTCTTAAGGTTTTCTAAATCCTGCGCTTGCAAAGCTATCGATAACAGCAAAAAGAGCCATACGCATAAGTAATTGGCATTCATAGCAATATTTAGGTAACAAAAATTTTGGTAAACAAATCTATTATATAAATATCAGAAAAACAATTATTATAGTTTGTGGCAAATTTGAAATTAATTAAGTTTGTATGCATAGGTAAAAAAGCAACTTCTTTTAATACCGTTTACATGAAACATCTTTATAAACAATTACTTACACTTCTACTGATATCAATAGGAGGTGGTTTTTTGCAAGCTCAAAAAATGCCATCCTTAAGTAAATTAGGCATCGTACCTCAGCCATCGGAGGTAATTGTTAAGCCTAGCAGTTTTACAATAACTTCGAAAACCAAAATTGTATTGCAAAGTTCTAATAACGAATTGTTTAATATCGGAAATCAACTAAAGATGCGTTTTAAAGCAAGTGCAGGCTTTAATTTGGAAGTTGCGAAAACAAAACCGTTAACTAACTATATTTCAATTAAAACCGACTCTTCTCTGAAGTTGAACAACGAAGGCTATCACTTAAATGTTTCCACTACTGCTATCGAAATTGAAGCGAAAACAGCTCGTGGCGCATTCTATGCCATACAAACTCTTTTGCAGTTGCTTCCTTCCGAAATGGAGAGTAATTCTGTCGCCGATATCGCTTGGCAAATACCTTGTGTGTCTATTGCCGATTACCCTCGTTTCGCATACCGCGGAATGCATCTCGATGTTTGTAGACATTTTTTTTCGGTTGAGTTTATTAAAAAGCAGCTCAATATAATGGCTATGTACAAGCTCAATACGTTTCATTGGCATTTAACCGACGATCAGGGCTGGCGAATTGAGATTAAGAAATACCCAAAACTTACCGATATTGGATCGAAACGCGTTGAAGCTGAGGGCAATGAATACAGTGGTTTTTATACACAGGAACAGATAAAAGATGTTGTTCGGTACGCCAACGAACGGTTTATTAACGTTATCCCCGAAATTGAGTTGCCTGGGCACGCATTGGCAGCATTGGCGGCATATCCGGAGTATTCGTGTACGGGCAGTCCGTTTAAAGTTCGTAATATTTGGAGCGTTGAAGCCGATGTTTTTTGCGCTGGAAACGATGAAACATTTCAGTTTATCGATAATATTATCAGTGAGGTAATTACATTGTTTCCTTATGAATATTTTCATATCGGTGGCGACGAATGCGTAAAAGATCGATGGAAAACGTGCCCAAAATGCCAATTACGCATTAAAACTGAAGGCTTAACCAACGTAAATGAATTGCAAAGCTATTTTGTAAAACGTGTTGAAAAAAATCTTCAAGATAAAGGGAAAAAAATGATTGGCTGGGACGAAATACTCGAAGGCGGGCTAGCTTCGTCGGCAACAGTTATGTCGTGGCGTGGCGAGGATGGCGGAATTGCTGCAGCTAACCAAAACCATAATGTAATTATGACTCCCGACAAATGGACGTATCTCGATTATTATCAGGGAAGTAACAAAGTTGAACCTCAGGAAATAGGCGGCCTCACTACACTCGAAAATACATACGAGTACAACCCAATTCCTAAACGATTGCCATCAAACAAACACCATTATATACTTGGTACTCAAGGTAATGTATGGACAGAGTATATGTACACGCCCGAAAAAGTTGAATATCAAATTTATCCGCGAATTATTGCTTTAGCTGAAGTTGCCTGGAGTTTAAGTAGAAATAAAAATTATACACAATTTCTGCAACGCATGAATAACCAATTTCCACGGCTCAATTTTCATAACATAAACTATCACATACCTTTACCCGAAAGCCCATCGAATTTTGTTGCCTTTACCGATACTAATCGCCTTGCCTTTACTACCACTCGACCAATTAAAATGGTTTATACTTTAGATGGTACCGAGCCTACAGCCACATCGCAGGAGTATAAAAAACCAATATTGCTAAAACAATCGACAAAAGTAAAAATACGATCGATATTACCAACTGGCCCAATGAGTGCAGTACGCACAATTATCGCTGATAAACAACCTTTTGCAACAGCGAAAAATGTATTAACTCAACCTGGCTTAAAAGTAGCGCTGGCTAATGGGAATTTCCGTAAAGTAGCCGACTTAGAAGAGGTTATAGAATGGACTGACACCACAGTGAAAGATATTCGCCTGAAATTCGATTATAAAAAGCCTTCGGTTGCTATTTTTACAGGTTATATTGAGGTTCCTACTACCGATGTTTATTATTTTTCTACCGAAATGGAACAACTTTATATTGCAGGCAAATTGGTGGTAAATAACGATGGTTTAGTTAAGCGCCATTCGCCAAACGACGGCTCAATTGCCTTAGCAAAAGGTAAACACCAACTTAAGCTCGTCTTTATAAACAACATAGTTGGTGGTTGTCCTTCGGCTTGGAACGAAATAAAAATATTGTATCGTAAAAACCACGACGCTAAATACTTAACCGTATTACGTCCGATGCTAAGCCATTAGAATTCTAGTTTGAATGCTACTTGACATTAGGTTTACGGTTTTTCGAGTATGTCTTTAAGGGTTTTTAATCCGTTTTCGAAATCGTTACCTATCATTTGTTCGATATTCATAATCAGCAACATCAAATTCATAGGGTAATTCATTCTACCATTGAAGCCCCAAACTACATTTGTTTCAGTATCCGATATAGTTTCAGTGCGCATAAATGCTGGATTTACAGCCTTAAATGGTTTCATGAAACGTAATTCATAATCAATACGTTGTCCGTTAGTTATTTTTACTATTTCCTGCTCCCCTTTTCCCACGTTTTTATTTTCGCTATCCCATCCCGAAATGAAACCAACTGTACCATCAACGCCGCTATATTCCTTCTTCATAGACGTATCGACTTTTGCCCAAACACTATAATTGTTTTGATTTTTTAACAGTTTAATGTAATCAAAAACTTCCGCTATAGGCTTGTTAATAATAATACTCCGCTCAACCGAATACTCTTTTTTTACAAATAGTGCAGTAATAAGGGCAATAGCAATAATGCTAGCAATTACTATAGATACAACAATAAGAATTTTCATATTACCTCCTTTTAAATGTATTAGTATTAAATAATATCTTTAAAATTATGAAAATATCAACAGCTAATATTTGAAAAATGTTCAAATAAGAAGGAATAATCCTTTTATTTATTTAAGGTAAATATCTCAAAATTAGCCAATTTAATCTTTTGCAGGAAATAGCTCATTGAGGTTAGCAACACTCCAAGTCCATAAATAGTGCTACGGCGCAAATTTATCGATGATGCTTCTTCGAAATACTTAGTAGGACAGGTTATTTCGGCTATTTCGTAGCCAGCAAAGCAAATTTGTGCAAGCATTTGATTGTCGAAAATAAAATCGTCGGAATTAGCTTGATAGTTAATGCGTTGCAGCACTTCTTTCGAAAAAGCACGGTAACCTGTATGGTATTCGCTAAGCTTCTGATTCATAAGTATATTCTGGCTCATTGTTAGAAATCTATTCGAAATGTACTTATACATCGGCATTCCGCCTCGCAATGCACCACGGCCCAAAATACGCGAACCAAGCACAACTTGATAAACATCGTTGGCAATTAGGTAACACATCGACTGTATTAGCTTTGGAGTATATTGATAATCGGGATGTAACATTATAACAATATCGGAATTCAGTTCCAGCGCTTTGGCGTAACAACTTTTCTGATTACCTCCATAACCTTTATTTTGCTGATGCTCAACAATATGCTTTATGCCCAAATCCTTGGCAACTTTAATAGTGTCGTCTCTACTTAAATCATCCACAAGAATAACCTCGTCAACAATATCGAAAGGAATTTCGTTGTAAGTAATTTCGAGCGTTTTTGCTGCGTTGTAAGCTGGTAGTACTACGGTAATAATCTTATTATTAATCATATAATCGATTTGGTTTATTGGTTCATTTCTCGCTTTGCAAATATAAAACCGTTCTTTTCGTACAAAATTTTTATTTTCGGGTTTCTATCAAGATAACCCTTGGCGGTATAGTTTTTAATTACAAAATATACAGGTTTATCAATAGCTCCATTTATAAGCCATTCTTCGCTATGCGAATTTGCATTGGTCGGCTTCTGCTTATTGAAGTAAAATAAATCGGCATAGCTCTTAAAACCAAGCGTTTCCATATAACAATCCTCGTTTTGCTTTTCCTTATAGAATTCAATGGCTGCCAGCTGCGAATAACCCTCAACTCGCGGAACTATAACAATAATAGTAGAATATGTAAAGCATAGCGTTAAGATCAGAATTCCATAAATGCGCGTTTCAAGTTTTAGCTTTTTGTGTAAGAGCAATACGCAAATGCCCACAAAAAACACAATACCAATTATATACTCGTAACCTGTCCAACTAACATTTGCCAAAAGATTTCCATTGGCAAACGGGTCGTCGATAATTCCCGAAGCAATAATCTTATCTTTATATTTCACAATAATCTGTAATACAATCAGAAACAAGCCCCAAAACGCAGCCACTCCAATTAAAAACCCTTTTATCCATTGCGGAATAACCAGTTTCTGCTCCTGAATTTTAAAAATCATAAAAGCGCCCAGAAATGTAAGCGGGAAGTAGCATAGCGACGAGTAGTGAACTATTTTGGTTTTTACTATCGTAAACAAAATGAGCACTACCCAGAAGAGTATCATCATCCAGTTTTTAAATTCGTGTACTCGTTCGCGTTCATCACGTTTTTGGTGTAAAAAACTTTTTAAAGCAAAAACCGATGCCGGGAAAACACCAAATAACAATACCACAAAATGATACAGAAAAAAACCTCCATGACCAGCGTCCTCTGTGCGAAACAAACGAATTTGGTACACAAAAAAATCTTCAATTACCTTATAATTACCGTTGGCCATTTGTAGGATAAACCAAAAACCACCAACCAAAACGAGCGTAATTACAAATATCAGAAAATGAGTTAGTTTAATTTTAACATTAAACATTTTAATAATATAGAAAACCGAAACAGTTAAACCGAAAACTAACAGAGCCACTGGACCTTTGGTTAATATGCCTAAACCAATAAAAAAGGCCGATAATGCTGAAAATATATACTTTTTGCGGTTTTCGATTGCTAAAACATACTGAAATGCATAGTAAACACCTAGAAAGATAAACAAGTTAAACCATGGATCGATAATGCCCGATTTAAAATAGAATAACGGTAAAATGGAACAACCATAAACTAAAACCCAAAGTAACCCGAACTGTGTGCCTAGCAAGTCCTTACCAATGCGATACAAAACTAATAATGTAACAATACCGCAAACTGCGTTCGGAAAACGAGCAGCAAACTCGTTAATACCAAATAGTTTCATCGAAAGCACTTGCATCCAAATAAATAAGGGAGGTTTTTCCCAAAATGCCTGAAAATCAATCTGAACGGTTAAATAGTTTTTAGTTACTATCATTTCTCGGGCAGCCTCGGCAAAGTTTATTTCATCCCAATCAAACAAATGCACTCCTCCCAAAAATGGAATAAATAGTACGCTGGCTACAAGTATTATAGCTAATTCAATTAATCGGTTCGACGAATATTTCATTTTTAAGTTTTTCTAATTATAGTTCGAATATTTTCATCAATCCAGACATTTTTAAACCGCGATATTATTGGATAACAATATATTACCGTTAATATACCTATAAACGAGCCTGCCATTATATCAACCAAAAAATGCTGCGAAAGGTAAACTCGCGAAAAAGCCACTAAACTTGCAAGAATTAAAAAGCTAAATTTCAGCCAGTTATGCTTTGAAACCAATGCGAACACCAAAAATACACAAAACGCTGTTGCCGAATGCCCCGAAGGAAAACTATTACAGCAGTATTGCTCAATATTGGGCACAAAATACAAACTTTGGTTGCCTTCAAAATATTTTGCAGGCCGTGATATATCGCTAAAAAACAAACGCTTAAGTATTTGAACAAACATTCCCGACATTAAAAAAACCACTACCAACAAAATAGATTCGCGAAAGCGGATAAAAAGCATAACAAACACAAATATCGGAATAAATGCACCATCGCCTAACGTGGTTATATATTTAAAAAAAGTATCGAAAAAACTTGTGTGATACTGGTTTACCCATAAATGTATTTCCGATTTAGTGAACCTAACCAGAAAGAAACTTCCAGCAAAAAATGCCACTAAATAAGGAATAATGAACCACTTAACACTATAAAAAAACAATCGCATCACATATTTTTTTGAGTTGCTAAAAATAGATAAAATTCTTAATACGATTTTTGCGAGGTTCATTTTTTTTATACTTTTACCATCTTTGTTGGGTTAGTGGTTTCTATTTAGCAGTTACCATGCATTAAAAAAACTGCAACACCCTGATAATTAAAGAAATATTGAAATATTTTTATAGATTTGTAAAAAACAAATAATGACGGAATCAGCAATTAAAATATACCAAACAGATGATGGTCAGACCAAAATTGATGTGAAGTTTGATAATGAAACGGTATGGCTGACTCAGAAACAGATGGCTCAATTGTTTGATAAGGACTCAGATACAATAGGACTTCACCTCAAAAATATATTTCAATCTGGTGAGTTAGAGGAACTTTCAACTACCGAGGATTCCTCGGTAGTGCAACAAGAGGGTAAAAGGCTCCATTTTGATGACAGCGGAAATAAGCGCATTGCTGATAATACTATTGGTGCTTTGACTTTTATGATTGCGGTTAGTAGACCCGAAGAAAAAGACACTATGACAAAGGTGGTTGTGAACTTGATTAATAAAAATAATTAACGCATTAAATATAATGAGCTTAGAAAAAAATAATTGGGAGCGCCGCTGGAATCCAGTACTTCGCGAATGGGTAATAATTGCCGCAAACACCAACGAACGCCCGTGGTCGGGCGCAAAAGTATCGGCGATAGAAGAAAAAAGCCTCGAATTCGACGAAGGCTGTTATTTATGTCCAGGCGTTACTAGAGCATCTGGGTCGCATAATCCTCACTATACCAAGCCTTTTGCTTTCACCAACGATTTTGCTTCGTTTGGATTGAACGCCCCAGTTGTTCATCGCAATAGTCCTTTCGACTACGCCGAGCCTGCTTTAGGTACCTGCCGAGTAATTTGCTTTACTCCTAAACATAACGTTACCATGGCCGAATTGTCGTTGGCCGAAATTGAAGATATATATTCGGTTTGGCAGAATGAATACCGCAGCTTAGCCAGTAACCCAGTAATAAAAAACGTATTAATTTTCGAGAACAAAGGCAAAGCCATAGGAGTTTCAAACCCACACCCACACGGGCAAATATATGCTACTGGCTACGTTCCAAAAATATTGGAGCGCGAGGTCGACTCGGCCAATATCTATCGAAAAGAAAAAAATAGTTGTTTGTTCTGCGATTTGGTAAAGCACGAAACCCAAAATAAATCGCAAATAGTTTTGGAAAACGAACATTTTATTGCCTTTATTCCATCGTTTGCCCGCTTTGTTTACGAAACATATATAGTGCCTCGTCGCCATGTTGCGCGTATTACCGAACTAACAACTGGCGAAATTGAAGCTTTGGCTTCTATCCATAAGGATCTGATTGTGAAGTTCGATAATTTGTTCGAAATGTCGTTCCCCAACATTACCATGCTGCATAACGCACCTACCGAGAACACCAACGAAAACAACAATTTCCACTTCCATATCGAGTTCTATCCACCACTTCGCTCGCCCGACAAACTAAAGTATCTGGCTGGTTTTGAATCGGGTGGAGGAAATATTATCAACCCAATTATGCCCGAAGAAGCGGCCGCCCAACTCCGCGGCATTTCAACCGTGCACTACAAGCAAAAAAATAAAATTCAATGATTTGAAATTCAATATCGTTTAGCTAGCTGCATAACACTTAGGCTTAGTAGTGTAATAAGTAGTTCAAATGTTGGAGAGGCATAGCCCTCTCCAAAGGTAATTTCTAAAAATATGCTGTCATTCCGAAGCAGGTCGGAACCGAGTTTACGAGCTCGCCGTAGGCAATCCATAAAGAGTGGGTTATTGCATTACCGTCGAACGTTCGTTTGAGATCCCTACCTACGTCGGGATGACACTAAATCGTACTGTCGGGGCATCGAAACGCCATCTAACTACACCACTTCTACCTGCGTTTAATTACCTTTCGCACATACCGCCTATTTTCGTCGTAAACGTAAATAATATAAACGCCTGCCGATAATTTACTGGTATCGAACAAAATAGCCTTTTTGTGTTTCGTGTTTTGTTCGAGAAGCACATTTCCCTTTAAATCAACAACTTTAGCGGTACAATCTCTCGCCGATTCCGATTTAAACCTTATATTCAACTCCAAAGTAAACGGATTAGGCGAAACCCGCATATAATCGTCGGACGACGGCAAATCGGGGACTTTCGAAATATTGGTAATCCTTTTTAAATTAAAGTCATCGGGGTCTATAACAATACGTTCAACATTTTTTTGTAACCCAAATTTAAACCCTTTGGTAGCAGAATCCTGAAAAACACGAAAAGTTGTATCTCCGTATTCAAATTCAAAGCGAATATTGTAACTCATTTTAAATAAGAGCGAACTATCGCCCGATGCAGTTTGAACCGACAACAATGTTAATGTATCGTTTTGCTGCTTCCACGAATAATCGTAAACTGGGTAGCCTTTGCCAAAATACCATTGATTAAAAAACCACGAATAGTCATTTCCACTCAGTTCATTTACAATGCTTTGAAAATCTGATAAGTTAGCAACCGAGTTTTTGTGTTTTTGTAAGTATGTGCGTAATAGTTTAAAAAATATCGAGTCGTTATTAAGCTCATTTCTAAGCATGTGAATAATTGATGCTCCTTTTTTATACGACAGTTGATAATCGAATATACGCAATTCATTTTCAGCATCTTTGGCAGGAACAAAAACAGAACCCGAAGCCTGATGAAGTGCGCTGGAATGTGCATTATAAATCCATTCAAGTGCCTTATCGTGAGACCTTAACGAATCTAAAGCTAAATATTCGGCGTACGATGCAAAACCCTCGTTAAGCCATATATCCTGCCATGTGGAACACGTTACCCAATCGCCAAACCATTGATGCGCCAATTCGTGAGCAACCAATAAATAGTCGAAATTTACAAGTGTAGTCATAGTTTGATGCTCCATTCCGCCCCCTATTGGCGCAACACAATGCCCATATTTCTCATTTGCAAAAGGATACATTCCAAATACCGACGAATAAAATTGAAGTAATGGCTTTGTTTCATCAATTAATTCCTTGTTATTAGTAAAATAATTAGGGCGATTATATATAAAATTCTGCACCAGCACCGAATCGGTTTTGCCAATTTTAATATAAAAACTGTAATCCTCATAATCGGCAATAGCAAACGACAATAGGTAATATGCTGTTGGGTAACGAGTTTTCCACTCGAACCGCAGTTTCGTAGCGCCAATTGGTGTAATGCCCGTAAGCACGCCATTTGAGCCAACTTTGCGGTTTTTAGGCACAGTTATAAAAATATATGCCGAGTCAATTTTATCGGGCAGAAACTGCTTGCAAGGCAACCAAAGTTTAGCCCCTAAAGGTTCCGACAATGTCCACGTTACTGGTATTTTCCACTTCGTATCAATTTTCGACGAAAAGGACGATAAAAAGCCATCGGCAACAATAGTGCCTCTATAATAAACTGTTACCGAAACACTTTCTCCATTAGAAATCAATTTCGGCAATACCACTTTTACTAAATCGGTTATTCTTTTTATTTTGGCTTTTTGGCTATTTACAATCACCGAATCGATGGTTAATGCTTCAACAAGCTCAAAACGAAATGTATCAAGCACATTTATTTTAACCGTACCTTGTATTGTAACATTACCCAACAACTGCTGCGATGTGTCATTTGCCTCTAAATCAATCTTATAAAAATTAATATCGTAATCGTTGTACCATTTAGGAACATTGTTTGAATATAACGATTGTGCCGATAACGAAATTTTAAAACAAAAAAACGTAAATATCAGCAGTACAGCATAATACAGTTTCATAAAATGTTCTTTTGACTTACATTTAACGAGATAAAATTAATGTATTTTAAGTACTATTGCGTTTTTTGAAGTTCAACCTCTAAAAAATAAAATAGGAATAGTTGTGTGAAATAGAATTTTATGAGACATACTTGGGAATAAAATTTTAGATATCAGGTTTCGCTTATGAGTAGTAACTGATATAAGATTAATATTCTTTTCAATAATAAATTCGTTGAGTGCCTTAATTATATCCTCCGACACCATTAAATCGCACTCAATTACTACGTTTGGGTCAATTTTGCGAAAATATTCCGACAGACCAACAATTTTAATTTTGTCCCAAGGATCGCGAGCTTCTGTACTAATATGAAGGCAGAACACCTTTGTTTTAAGCAACTTAAGAACCGACAATAATTTACGTACTGCTCCAAAATCCGATTCATCAAAATCGGTTAGGTAAAGTACATTTTTTATATAGTTAATGTTCGAAAAATATGTCTCTTCAGGCACTACTAACACTGGTATTTCAGATCTTTCGGAGATACGATCGGCAATTTTGCCCATTGGCTCAAACGCTCGTTGCTCGGTTTTCGAAACCCCCATAATTATTAAACTGGCATTTTCGTTTTCGACCGAGTATAGGGTTATTTCATCGGGCAATCCATTTATCAGGTAGGTGGAAATTGGCACCGACATCTTTTGTTTTTCGATATACGCCTTTAGTTTTGCGGTTAGTTGCGCAAACTTCAATTCAGCCTCCTGGCGCATTTCGAACAATTGAGAAGTAATTGTTGTCTGATAAAAATCGGCATCGTCAAACGATATTGGCCTCATATCAGGAATGTTGTATGCGTGAATAAATTTCACCCGCGCTTTATAAGTCCAGGCAAGGTCGATAGCAAAATAACATGCGTTTTCCGAAGCCAACGAGAAGTCGATTGGCACAATAAATAACCTCGAAAAATCTTTGTCCTCGTGGTACGAGTGGCTAGGTAAGGTAAATTCCGAAAACATATTTTGCAATAGCGAAAACGCTAGCTCCAGATCCGATTCGTTTACTAAAATTTGAACCCCCGACCCAATAGATGGTTGAATTAAATTGACGTTTTTAAGAAAGCACTCAATTTTACTCGACTCTAATTTGGAGGAAATAATCTGGGCAGTACTGAACGAAGTAGTTGTTAATATTACCAGAATATCAGCCATAGCGATATAAATTAAGTGGTTACAAAAATGCTTCGCACTAATTTGCAGAAAACTGGTTTAAAACGCTACTATCCTAGTTCGCTTAGTGTTTTAATAATCTTTATACTTTTAATTTCTACTATTGAGCCGTCCAACTCAATAATTTTATCGTTTTTGAATTCGGTAAGAGTTCGTATAAAACTTTCCTTTGTAGTACCAGCAAGCTCTGCAAGCTCTCGGCGTGTAAGAGGCAATGTAAATGTTGTTGAATGATAAATTTTCTCGGCGAAATATAAAAGTACGTCAGCTATTCTTCCTGGTAATTGCTTGTGAGTCTGGCTCATTAAACGCTCGTATAAATACAAACCTTCCAAACTTAGCGAGCTTATTAGCTTTAAACCGTAATGACCATTATCGTTAATAAGGTTTTTAAAAGTAGTGATGTCGGTAAAGCATATTTCGGTATTTTCGATTGCTGCCGCCGAAAACTGATGAGTGTCAAAACCGAAAACCGACATTAATCCTAAAAAACTATTAGGAGTATCAATCCTTAAAATCAATACTTTCCCACTTCGACCCTCCTTATAAACCTTCACAAGCCCCGATTTAATGAACATTATATGCGAGGTGCGGGTATTCTGTAAAAATATAACATCGTGCTTTTTGTAACGAACAACATTGCTATTCCTTGCAATCTGTTCACTTTGCTCAGGTGTAAGCATATTTGCAAACGGCACACTGAGTTCAATAGCTTCGGTAGATTGTTCCTGTATAGTGTAGTTCATTAGTTTATATATTTCTTCAGAATATAAATATACAAACATTTCTTTAGTTTTACTATCGAAAAACAATCTCTTTTTAACGATTATGTAAATTATATCTTTAAAAAAGTTAATTCATTAAAAAATAAAAAAATGTTGTGCTAGCAAAATTTATTTGTGTATATTTATGATAGTTTATTTTAAGTTTATTTTTGTTGAGACACATATTTTATGAAAAATAATAATAACGTATATAGAATTCTTGTAGTGGACGATTCTTCTACAAACATAGTGCTACTCGAAGCCATATTAAATGGGCAAGGGTACACTATCGAAACTGCACTTTCGGTTAAGGAGGCCTACCAAATAATAAAAAAAGAAACTGTACACCTTATATTGTTGGATTTGCTTATGCCTCGAGTTAGTGGATACGACTTTTTAGAAGAAATAAAAAAAAGCGATTCTACAAAAGATATCCCTGTAATTATAGTTTCGGCAGTTGCCGACCCCGAAAACCGTAAAAAATCGTTAGAGCTTGGAGCATTGGACTTTATAAACAAACCTATCGACATTCACAATTTCATCGAACGGGTTGAAGCTATTCTTAAAAAAAAGGAAACAATTGCTTGATATTAAACACACTGTCAAGTGATTGCAGTCTCCATCAAGAAAAATACGCAAAATTAGAAACAGTTTTATTTCAAAATTACGATGATTGAAGAAAACAACAGCGAAAAGAAACAAGCATTAGCACTTATTAATGCATATTCCATTCAGGAAATAATGTCTATTTTTTCGGAGATTGATGAGAAAATTATATCGTTGCACACTTGTTCCTCCGAGGACTTTTTAACGCTAAATGCCTATTTTAAAAAGTATTATGCCGATTCGAAAACAATATCGAACAATGCCACCGATTTGTTTAATCTTATTACTAACGAAGAAATACGAAAGGCTTTTTTCGATCAATTAGATAATTTTCAAGTTCAGCTACAGGGTCTTTTATCGGCATACGAAACTCATGTAAACCAGCTAATTAGCACAATCGATAAAATTGTTCAGGAAATGGATCAAATGTTCGTTACTGCGAATAATTTGAAACAAGATCTAATGACACTTAAGTTATTGGTAGCTAATCTTAAAATCGACGTAATAGTATCTACCGAACCTTCAAGCCGGATGGTTCGTAAAACTAACGATTTCAATGAGTTAATTGTTCAAACCCGATCGTTTTTTGGCGAGTTTTATAAACAATCAACCGAAGTTAAGGAAGTGCTAAAAAATTTGAATAATCAACTTATACACCAGCGCGATCGTAACATTCAGAGTATTAACGAAATATTAAACGAAACCAATTATTCGCATACAATACTCGACCAGAAATTTTACGAAACACAACTGCTTGTCCCTAAACTAAATGAAAGTACAAAAAAATCGTCGGACAGTATAGCCAAAATTATAACCAATCTCCAATATCAGGATATTATAAAGCAAAAAATAGATCACATACAACAAACACATAGAGACGTACTTAAACAAATAGGAGAAATTGCAAGCTCAGGTAACGAAGAACAGGACATACAAAATAGAGCAAAATACTATTTTCAAATTCGCGATGTTGCCGGATTGCAGGCCGCACAGCTTATACATGCAAATAAGGAATACCAACGGGCTATCGAAAATATCTCGGGCAAATTTTTGGAGGTAGGTTCCGATATGACTGAAATAGCCGATTTCTGCCATCAAATAATTCGCGATGTTAATGGTACCGATAGCACTCATTTTGTTGAAATTCGCGAAAAGCTCGAAAAAACCCAGTATGTATCAGAAGTGTTTCATAAATCGCTCGATTTTCTTGTGGAAAAATGCGAAGCACAATGCGGTCAGCTCAATGAAGTTGTTAATAACTATAACGATTTGTCGGACTTCATTTTAACAATCGACAAAAGCATTACAAAATCACTCGCAAACCTCAATCCTGTTGAGGCAGAGCAAGCGGAAAACACAACAAAAAAAATACGCAACATTTTATTAGAATTATCGTCTATAAACCAACTTTATCACGCACGTTTCTCGAAAATTCAAGATTTACTGAAATTTACATCGAGCAGCGTTCTTGTAAATAACTTTGTTAAACCGCTTGAAGAAGATTTTGACAATTTTGTGGTAAAATGCAAACAACTTATTGAAAACCTAAACGATACAAACGATAGCATTTACCGTATTATAGGTGATAACCAAATGCTTAGCAATAAAATATCGTCCGACATTAAATTGTCGATAGAGCAAATAAAATATTACGACTATTTCGACAAAGTAATTGAAGAAATAATTGCTAAACTTAATGAGATATATATTACATTGCAAAACACCGATGGTATCGACAATGGAAACAGAAAGGATAGCCTCGATTACCTAAAATCGACTTACACAATGCAAAGTGAGCATACCATACACGATTCACTTACAAAAGATAAAGATTTAGATATTTTTTCGTTGGAAAGCACAACAGCCGACGAGGAAGATGATAATCTCGAACTTTTTTAATATTTTTAAACTTTTTTAAACATTCGTCATGAAAAAGGGGAGTATTCAGATTTTACAGGATAAAAATGGAGCATCGAAGGCTATGTTAACATTAGCTGATGAGTTAACATATTCAAACGTTGTCGACCTTAAAGATGAAGTTTTAAAACACTTCAAAAAGTTTGATCAACTTCATATACAAGGAGATATTACCCAAATAGATTTAACAGGCTTGCAATTGCTCTATTCTATTAAAAAAAGTTGTTTGCAGGCCAAAAAAACAGTAGTAATTTCCTTAAAAACAAACTCCGAAATGGAAATACTCTTAAAACGCTCTGGTTTCAATGAGTTCCTTAATTAATTTCAAGTCGCTAAACAATTTGTTAAATAAAAATAATTATTAACTTTAATATACAGAATTAATCCTATGGCAAAATCAATATTAATTGTCGACGATTCGGAAAGTATCAGGGAAGTAGTTAGCTTTACCCTTGAACATGAAGGTTATAGTGTATTGGTAGCAGTTGATGGAAAAGACGCACTAAAATTTCTTGATGGCTCCAAGATTGACCTTATCATTACCGACTTGCACATGCCAGTAATGGATGGCATTGGTTTAATTAAAGAAGTGAGATCAATGCCCGATTATCAGCGAATTCCAATTTTGTTTCTTACCACCGAATCTCAGGCTGCAAAAAAAATGGAAGCCAAAGAAGCGGGTGCTACCGGATGGATCATCAAGCCCTTTGTTCCTGCAAAACTCGTAGAGGCCATTAACAAAGTATTACGATGATAGATAATTTTAAGAAAAAATTCATTGAGGAAGCAACGGAACATATTCAGGATTTGGAACAGGCTCTGCTGGAACTGGAACAGAACCCAACCAATAAGCCTTTGATAGAAAGGGTTTTCAGAGCTATGCACTCCTTAAAAGGTGGTGGAGCAATGTTCGGATTCGAAAAAATCAGTGAATTTACTCATAACCTCGAAACTGCTTACGATTTGGTTCGTAACGGCGAAATGGAAGTTACTAATGAGTTGCTTAATCTTACTTTAGCCTCAGTCGATCACCTAGGCGCATTGCTGAACGACGATTCGTCGAATTCCGAATCGGTTATGGCTCAGAATGCCGACTTAATGAAAAAAATTAATGAGCTAGTAACTGCTGGTACCGTTAAGAAAAAAACAGTACACAATACAATTGAAATTGATGAAGAAATAAACACAAAGTCGCAAACCTATTATATTCAATTTCAGCCGAATGAGGATATAATGAGAAATGGTACAAATCCTATATTTCTTATCGACGAATTACAATCGCTTGGCAATTGCGTTGCCATTCCTATTGTAAATAAAATTCCAACCCTCGACGATTTCGACCCCAATAAATGCTATATAAACTGGGAAGTTTTTCTTGCCACCGAATCGAATATTAACTCAATAACCGACGTTTTTATCTTCGTTGAGGACGATTGTCTTCTTCAGGTAAATCTCATTTCCGACACTAACCTTCTTACCAATCAACTATTTCTCGATAAGCTCGAAGAAATAAATGTAAATCAACACGAAATAGGAATAGCTCAATTACAGGATTTTATAACTAGCTTAACTGCGCTGGAAACAAAGCAATCCAACAAAGGCAAGGATGAAAGAATTAGTCTTTCATCAAAAGATCAAACAATATCAAGCATAAGGGTTGCTTCCGATAAATTAGACCAATTAATGAATTTGGTTAGCGAATTAGTTACCACGCAAGCCCGATTAACATTATATGCCGAAAACGATGGTCAAACCGAACTTTTGGCAATAGCCGAAAACGTTCAAAAATTGTCGCGCCAGCTTCGTGATAACGCCTTTGGAATAGTGCTTATTCCAATCGAAAATATGCTAACACGTTTTCAACGTTTGGTGCGCGACCTTTCAAAAGAATTGAAAAAAGAAGTGGTTTTTGAAGCCGAAGGTACTGATACAGAACTTGATAAAACAATTATAGAAAGCCTTACCGACCCATTAATGCATATCCTCCGAAACAGTCTCGATCATGGTATCGAACTGCCCCAAATACGCAAAAATAAAGGCAAACCCGCCGAAGGTAGAATATTATTAAAAGCATTTTATTCGGGCGCAAATGTTATATTGCAAATAAGCGACGATGGAAGTGGTATCGATGTTAATATTATTCGAGCAAAAGCAATACAAAAAGGCCTTATTAGCCCAGATGCTGCGCTTACTAAGAAAGAAATACTCGATTTAATATTTATTCCTGGCTTTTCCACAGCAACCAATATAACCGATGTTTCGGGCAGAGGCGTGGGAATGGATGTTGTAAAACGGAAAATAGCCGATATTCGCGGCGAAGTTGATGTGGAATCGGAGTTAAATATGGGAACCACTCTAATCATTAAACTTCCTCTTACACTATCAATTATCGATGGGCTTTTAGTAAAGGTTGAAGAAACATTTTACGTAATCCCACTTAGTGTAATTGATAAAATATATGCCGTTGAACACTCAAAACTTACTAATACATTCAATAATGTTGTTGTATTAGATGGCGAGCAGGTTTCATTCTTCTATTTACGACATGAATTTGAAATTGCCCCATTCGATACAGCATACGAACAGGTTATTGTAGTAAACTACGAGGATAAGCGTGTGGGATTGGCAGTAGATACCGTAATTGGCGAATATCAGGCAGTACTTAAACCCCTCGGAAAACATTACAAAAAACAAGAAATAATATCGGGAGCCACAATACTTGGCGATGGAACAATTGCATTAGTTATGGATACTAATAAGGCTATCAAACAGTTTGCTAATAAAACATTAACTACGGAGGATCATAAATGAAAGAAGCTACAAAAATTAATTCCTACCTTACCTTTAAGCTACGGGATGAAATATTTGGAGCCAGCGTTGCAAAGGTGCTTAATATTTTGGAGATGATAAAGATAACCAAAGTACCTAAGGCACCAGTATATATGAAAGGTGTAATAAATTTACGCGGATCGGTGTTACCCCTAATCGACACTCGTATTAAATTCGACATGGGCGAAACAGTTTATACCGATAACACTTGCATTTTGGTATTAGATATTGAAATAGCTGGCGAAACAGTACACGTGGGGGCCTTGGTCGACTCGGTGCAGGAAGTTATTGAAATTGACGATGCCGATATTCAGCCTTCTCCAAGTATCGGAAGCAAATATAAAAGCGAGTTTATCGACGGAATGGTAAAAATCGACAACGACTTTATTATGCTTCTTAATATGGATTTAATATTTTCAACTAGCGAAATAACACTTCTTCGAGAATCATCGGGCGATACTCAAGTTGAAGTAGAGACTAGGGTTTAGTTGAACTTTTGGTCGTAGTTATCCCAAGAAATTGTCTTTATTGTTGAATCTTATAACCGATATAAAGACAAATTTGTTGGGATTTTTTATTTCTAATAAAAAATTACTAACTTAACTAACCATTCGTTAGCAAAAGGTGGTAATTTGGGAATTTCACAAAAATAGACTTTCGTTATTCAATTAGAATCAAGAATAAACAAAAACGGGTAAAATACTATGACACAGCAAAATGTAAATCTTGGAGATATCTACAAAGCCGTAATGACCAGCGAGGAGTTTAGCAGACTAAGTGCATTTATTTATGGTGAGTACGGAATAAAAATGCCCGAAGTAAAAAAAACCATGCTGCAAAGCAGGCTGCATAAGCGTTTACGCGAACTTAACATGACGTCGTACAAGGATTACATAGAATATCTGTTTAGTAAGGAAGGTCAGCAAATTGAGGTAATACACATGATTGACATGGTAAGCACAAATAAAACCGATTTCTTTCGCGAGCCAGTTCATTTCGATTTCCTCCATTCCCATGCTCTTCCCGAATTATTGTCGGGAGACCGCTCAAATAGACAAATAAAACTTTGGAGTGCTGGTTGTTCTAGCGGCGAAGAGCCATATACAATTTCCATATCTCTTTGTGAATTTATGGAACAACACCCACTATTGGCGTTCGATTATTCAATTCTAGCTACCGATATTTCAACTCGCGTGCTAAAAACTGCTAGCGAAGGTATATATAAAGAAGCTCGCGTTGAAATGCTGCCATTAAATTTGAAGAAAAAATACTTGCTTCGAAGTAAAGACAAAACAAGCCCAACAATAAGAATAATTCCCGATCTGCGACGACGTATTAACTTCCATAGGTTAAATTTTATGGATAACGCGTACAACGTACCCGATAGTTACGATATTATTTTTTGCAGAAATGTTTTAATATATTTCGATAGAGAAACACAGGAAAAGGTAATAAATAGGCTATGTGCAAAGCTTAAACCAAACGGCTTTTTCTTTTTAGGCCATTCCGAATCAATTACTAACTTCAACGTTCCACTTAAGCAACTTAAGCCTACAATTTTTCGAAAAATTTGAGCCAATGATTATTGAAAAGTCGATTAAAATATGTAAATTCAGGTAATAATTTTATTAATCCACCCATTGATATTTTCAGCAAAAAACAGTTGAATATATGATTTAAAAATGAAGATATGAGCAAACTTACTGATGATGAATTGATTTTCGAATTAAAAAATCGATTCAAAACAAACCGCGAAGGTTTAAAAGAATTACAGCAACTTAACCGCGAGTTAAAAGTTGTAAACAAGAAACTTGAGGAGTCGGAATCGTTAAAAAGCCATTTTATATCGAACATTACCAATGAGATAATTAACCCATTTACCTCAATTTTGGGGCTGGCAAAGCATATTTTGGCAGTAAAAAAAGAAGATTGGAAAACTGTAATTTCAATGGTGGCGTTAATTCATTCCGAGGCATTTAACCTCGATTTCCAACTTCGCAATATATTTGTTGCCGCCAAAATAGAAGCGGGCGAAATTTACCCCGAAATATTAAATGTTGACATTAAAACGTTAACTAACAATGTTATAGAATCGTTCCGATTTGAAGGAAAAAAGAAAGGCATTGCATTGGATTTAGTTTTCGATATAGAACCTAAAGCAGGCTCAATATTTTATTTTAAAACCGATCCTGAAAAACTTAAGCTTATACTATCCAATTTGCTAAGCAATGCAGTAAAATTTAGCTTCGAAAAGCAGGTAATTATTGTGAAGGTGTGGAATGCCGAAAGCATTCTTTATATTTCGGTTGAAGATAACGGCACGGGCATTTCAGACGATAATCAGAAAAAGATTTTCGATCGTTTTAAGAGGGTCGATTCTGGCATAAACTCTATAAACAGAGGTCATGGCTTGGGTCTATCTATTAATAAAGCAATACTCGATTTGTTATGTGGCGACATAGAAATACAAAGCGAAATTGGCAAAGGAAGTAAATTTACCATTCATATTCCCGAGGCTAAATCGGATATTGCTGGTTTTTCGACCGATGGAAATGAATTTTTGTTCGACCAAGAAGAAATATTTTAAGTGTGGGTATGGAAAACTTGCCTGTTCATTTTTTGTATCCAGCGGAGCTATTTGTTAGCAAAAGCCCTTACCAAATAAATACTATTTTGGGCTCGTGCGTGTCGGTATGTCTCTTCGACCCTGTTCTAAATATTGGCGGCATGAATCATTTTATG
>JANYAP010000019.1 GCA_025361285.1 Bacteroidales bacterium
TGGCTTTTTTAAATCATTCCAAGGAGCAGTATCGTATGCAACCATTCGATCGGTAATTGATACGGCTATTAAGAACAGCCAAAACCCACTCGAAATTATCAAACTTATTGCCCAGTGCGAAGTGGCTACTGAATAGTTACAAAATTTTATCAATAACGCAGTAGGAGCTTATTTAATACATATTACTAACTAAATTTTTATAAAAATGAAAAATGTTCTATTAAGTTGTGCTTTGTTGTTCGTGTTTTTTAGTTGTAACGATCTATCGGAAAATAAAATTGGTTCGCCAATTATAAACCCACCTTCGGTTACCGGAAATTACCCTAACACACCATTTTTGTTTGCAATACCAACACAGGGTGAACGCCCAATAACATGGTCGGCCGAAGGTTTACCCGACGGACTTACTCTCGACGCAAACACCGGTTTTATTACCGGAATTGTGGTTAAGGAAGGCGAACACATTGTTAAATTAAAGGCAGTCAATAATATAGGCACATTCGAAAGCACCCTAACAATTAAAATTGGTAATTTGTTAGCGCTTACACCACCAATGGGCTGGAATAGTTGGAATACTTTTACCGATCAAATTTCCGATTCGTTAGTTCGGCAAATTGCTGACAGCATGGTAACTACTGGAATGCGCGACCTTGGTTATCAGTACATTAATATCGACGACTTTTGGCAATTGGCAGAGCGAGATAAGAATGGTAAAATACAGGTGAACAAACAAAAGTTTCCAAACGGTATTAAAGCCGTTGCCGATTATGTACATTCAAAAGGGTTAAAGCTTGGTGTATATTCCGATGCTGCCGAACTTACCTGTGGTGGCGTTGCCGGCAGCTATGGTTACGAGGTGTCTGATGCAAACGATTTTGCATCATGGGGGGTCGATCTTCTTAAATACGACTATTGTTATGCTCCTTCACCCCGAGACACAGCTATAGATAGATATTCGCGAATGGCAAAAGCTCTTCGGAATACAAACCGATCAATTGTATTTAGCGTTTGCGAATGGGGCGGAAGGCGTGTAGAACTAGATGGTAAAATTTTTGTAGATACTGATAATAAAGATACCCGTAAACCTCAGGAGTGGGCTGCGCAAATTGGAGGTAACTATTGGCGAACTACGTGCGATATTCGAAATATTTGGAATGCTGATAAATATAGTATTGGCATTAACAGTATTATGCAAATTCTCGATTTAAACGCGCCACTTGCCGAATATGCAGGGCCAGGTCATTGGAACGATCCCGATATTTTGGTGGTTGGTGTGTTGCCTATTGCCAGTTCTCCGGTTTTCCCGAAAGGCTTTAAGGGGTGTACCGATGTCGAATATCGTTCGCACATGAGTTTGTGGTGTTTAATGACAGCACCATTGTTGGCAGGTAACGATATTCGTAATATGTTAAAACCTACCAGAGATATTTTATTGAACCCCGAAATAATTGCTATTAACCAGGATGCACTGGGCAAACAAGCTAAAAGAATTCGCGACGATGGTATGGAAGAGGTGTTTGCAAAGCCAATGGCCGACGGTTCATGGGCAGTAGGTTTGCTTAACCGAAACGACTCTATCGATAAATCCATTCGTATTTCGTGGAAAGAAATTGGCATTGAAGGTAAAAAGCAAGTTCGCGATGTATGGGAGCAAAATGTTTTGGGCCAATTTTCCGATTCTTTCGAAACAATAGTAAAACCGCATCAGTGCTTTGTGGTTCGAGTTTCCAACACTAAGTAATGTGTAGGAAATAAGTTCCTACAAGGTGCGCAAAAAATTTAATACCGGAACTTACTACAGTAAGTAAGAACTTAGCGAAGCGTTCACGAACACCATTAAAAACACATGGATTTGTGAGTAATTTAAAATTTTTGCAGCAACGCAGTAGGAGCCTATTTAATAAATATTACTAAGTAATTTTATGCTGTGTAGATGCTGTGTAAAAGTCGGAAAAATGATTGTAAAAGCAAGTTCGCTTAACTTTAATACATTCATTATTCTGGCTGTATAATTTTGCTCTTGAGCGTCTTTGCGTGCAAGTATTTTTTTACACATCTTCTATTTAGTTAGTGTTTGCAACAAAACCATCAAACTGTTGAAGATTAACACAATACGGGTAATAATTTCTTGAATCTTTACCTTCAATTATTTAGCAGCCTTATCTAAAGTGTATATATTGAGTATGTTAACCTATTGTGGCTAGCTTATTTTATTAAAAAGACCTTAGAGATTTACCGTATACGAAAAAGTAAAATAATAGTCTGGTCTTAAAAGTTACTTTGGATAGAAGTGTTATTCCAACTATGGTCGCAATATATTAAATATAAAACTGTTATGTACTAAAGTATGCTCTTGAATGACAATAAACCGTCTTTTAGCTGCGGACTCAAATAAGCAATCCCAAGATTTTATTGTTTATGGCTAAAAAGTGCTTATTTACTGCGTTAGTACTGGTAATATTTTTGAATGCCAATGCCGAAATTGTAAAAAAATTCAGTTTTGGCGTTGGCGATTCTATTAAAAAGCAAGGCGATAAAATACCCGTACGAATTTATAATACAGTTCGGCTAACCACAATAAAGCCCCAAATTGATGGAGTTTTAGACGACGACTGCTGGGAAACAGGTGTATGGGCTGGAGATTTTACTCAATGGATTCCTAACGAAGGTGCTAAACCATCGCAAAAAACTGAGCTTACGATACTTTACGACGATAAAAACATTTACGTTGCTATTCGGGCATTCGATAACGAACCTCAAAAAATACACAGGAAAGCTGGCAGAAGAGACGATTTTTTAGGCGATATGGTAGGTATTGCATTCGACAGTTATCACGATCATCGCACAGGCTTTGAATTTGCCGTTTCGGCCGCCGGTCAGAAAACCGACGTGCTTCTAACTAACCCTTCGAATGCCGATATTAATTGGAATGCGGTTTGGACTGGTAAAGCAGCCATGGAAGATTCGGCTTGGACTGTTGAAATGGAAATTCCTTTAAGTCAGTTGCGATATAGCAATAGTGAGGAACAAATATGGGGGCTTCATTGTTGGCGATGGATAGATAGGCTTCAGGAGGAAAGCGACTGGGAAATTCAAACTTCTACCGGTCCCGGAATAATCTATTTATTTGGCGAACTACATGGTTTAAGAAATTTTGCTAAAGCTCGAAGAATCGAATTTTTGCCTTACGATTTGCAAAAGTTTAGCACATTCAAAAAAGAACTCGAAAATCCTTTCCGGTACAACGGGCAATCTAGAATGGGAAATTTTGGGCTCGATGCAAAAATAGGCATATCGAGTAATTTTACCGTCGATTTGGCTGTAAACCCTGATTTTGGACAGGTAGAAGCCGATCCTTCGGTTATGAACCTTACCGCTTTCGAAACTTACTTCGAAGAAAAACGACCTTTTTTTCTTGAAGGAAAAAATATTTTCAATTTTAATCTGGGCGATGCTAGTATTTTTTATTCTCGACGAATTGGGCACTCACTTACATTTTCACCTACCTTACAGCCCAATGAATACCTGAATATGCCCGATAATTCCACCATTTTAAGCGCAACTAAGTTTAGTGGTAAAACGGCAAAAGGCCTTTCAGTAGGAGCGATGCAAAGTTTCACCACCAGCGAGCAAGCCGAAGTTAGTTCCGCTGGTATTACAAAACAAATTACGGCCGAGCCGGTTACGAGTTATTTTGTTGGGCGTGTGCAACAGGATTATAACCAGAGCAATACCGTACTGGGTGGGATATTTACATCTACCAACAGGTTTTTAAACCACTCTCACCTTAATTTTATGAACCGCAACGCATATACAGGCGGGCTCGATTTGTTGCATCAATGGAAAGACAAAGAATTTTACGTGAATGCGAAATTAATAGGAAGCTAAATTGAAGGCAACGTGAAGGCAATTAATGAGTTGCAAATGTCGCCAGCTCATTATTATCAACGCCCCGATGCATTTCATTTACAATACGATACCACCTTGTCTCACCTCTCGGGGTTTGGAGGAAAAATAAAAATAGGGAAGGGAAGTAAGGGGCTGTGGCGCTATTCAGCAGAGGTTAGTTTTATTTCTCCAGGGCTCGATTTGAATGATATTGGCTATATGCAAATGGCCGATATAATTTCTCAGAATAACAATCTTTCGTACTTTGTTAATAAGCCCGTGTCCATTTTTCGAACCTATTCTATTGGCATTTATCAAACCAATAAATGGGACTTTTCCATGAGACACAATTCATCGGGAGCAAGCACATACTCGTACTTTGAATTTCTAAACTTGTACTCTTTATATTTTGGGCTCGATTATACCTCGCATGCATTCGACACTCGCTTGTTACGCGGCGGTTACGGCATGTTAGTTCCTCAAAGCTTGTCGGGAAACATTAATGCTAGAACTAACCGATCCCAAAAACTTTTTTTTGAGTTTTATTACAACTTCAATATTGCCAGCAATAATGCTTCGGAATACCATTCGCTTGTTACCAGTATTTCATATCGCCCTGTAAATTCGCTTAAACTGGGAATCGATTGTAGCCTTTCCAAAAATAAAGACGAACTTCAATATGTAGATAATAAGGTTGTTGATGACAACAAAAAATACATTTTGGCTAAAATAAATCAGGAAACCGCTGCACTAACTTTTCGAGTCGATTACCATATTACCCCCGAAGTATCGCTGCAGTATTACGGAAGTCCCTTTGCATCAGTTGGTAAGTACTCCAATTATAAAAATGTAAATAATCCGAAAGCAAATAATTATAACGATAGATTTACTATTTTAAATCATACAAGTCTGTTAGGAAATGATTATCAAGTAGATGAAAGCAATGATGGGGTTGTTGATTATACGTTTGCTAATCCCGATTTTAGTTTCTACCAATTTCGTTCAAACTTTGTATTTCGTTGGGAGTATCGCCTTGGTTCTCAACTATATCTGGTATAGGCTAATAATCGGTCTCAGCATATTAACCCTGGGTTCTACGGAATTTACGATTCCGCTAGTCAACTTGCGAAAGCATCGGCAAATAACACCTTTCTAATTAAACTAAATTACTGGTTTTCAATTTAATAACTATCAGATAACTTTCTTTAAACAATAACGGCCACTCAAAACGAGTAGCCGTTATTTGTATGTTGCTCACGGTATTTATTCTTCTTTTTGTTCTAATTCATAAGCTTTTAGCAGCTCGCTTTGTATTTCGCTTGGCACTTGCGAATATTCCGAAAACTTCATTGAATACATTGCCCTACCTTGGGTTAGCGAGCTTAACGAAGTAGAGTATTTATTCATCTCAGCCAATGGTACTTTTGCCGATATTTTTTCGAAACCTCTTTCGCTTATCATACCTTGCACTATGGCACGCCTGGTTTGTAGGTCGCTCATTACATCGCCCATACGATCGGCTGGCACCAATACATCCACATTATATATAGGCTCCATAATTTTAGGACCTGCGTTCTTAAACGCCTCTCTAAACGCGTTGCGACCTGCTAAACGGAACGAAATTTCGTTGGAATCAACAGGGTGCATTTTGCCGTCGTACACATATACCTTTATATCACGAGCATACGATCCTGTAAGTGGACCTTCCTCCATTTTTTCCATTATCCCTTTTTGTATGGCAGGCAGAAAACGAGCATCAATGCTACCTCCAACAATACAGTTGTAAAAAACTAACTTTCCACCCCATGGCATAGTTTGTTCGTCCTTGTCTCTAAGGCTAAGCTTAATTTCTTTGCCAGCTATTTTAAACATAGTAGGTTCGGGCGCACCTTCTACAAAGGGTTCTATAATGATGTGTACTTCACCAAATTGCCCTGCTCCACCCGATTGTTTTTTGTGGCGATAATCGGCAAGTGCCGTTTTGGTAATTGTTTCGCGATATTGTATTTTGGGGGCAATAAATTCGGTAGGTATCTTATATACATGATCTAAATGCCATTTTACTATATTTAAATGATATTCACCTTGCCCGTGTATTAACGTTTGTTTTAGTTCCTTCGAGTATTCTAAAATTACTGTCGGATCCTCCATCGAAATCCTGTGCAGCGCTTCTCCTAGCTTTTCTTCGTCGGTTTCGTTAATTGCTTTTATGGCTGTTCGAAACTTAGGGTTTGGAAAAGGAATTTTACTGAATTTTATTTGCGAACCTGGCACTGTAAGCGTATGGTTACTTTTTGTACCTTTAATTTTTACAGTTGCACCTATGTCGCCAGCAACAATTTTCGGTATTTTAATTCTGTTTTTACCAGCAACAGTAAATATTTGCGAAATACGTTCCTTCGACTGCGTTGAGGCATTTATAATGTCCATACCTTCAACAAATTCGCCCGACATTACTTTGAAGTAATTAATTTCGCCAATGTGCTGTTCTATTGAGGCTTTAAACACAAAAGCCGATGGCGATGCTTTTATCTCGCATTTTACCTCTGTTCCGTTAGCGTCCATAGGAGCGGGTATTTCTGAAGGGTTAGGAAGCACTCGCGATAAAAATTCCATCATCCTGCCAACACCATAATTTTTCTTGGCCGAAATACAAACAACAGGAACTACCCCGCTGTTTATCAATCCAATGGTAATACCTTTACGCATTTCGTCTTCGGTAAGCGAGCCTTTCTCGAAGAATATCTCCATAAGCTTTTCATCGTTCTCGGCAGCCTTTTCAATTAATTCGGCTCGTAGCTCTTCAGCTTTTTCCTTTTGGTTAGCTGGCACTTCGGTAATATCCACCTTTCCGCCATCCGAATACGAATATTGTTTCATTAATAATATATCAATGAAGGTATTGAATCCAACACCTTCATTTACTGGATATTGTATAACTACAATATTTTTACTTATACGTTCTTTTGCACGGTCTATGCAATTTTCGAAATTAGATTTTTCGTGATCTAGTTGGTTAATTGCCAATACCATACCTCTTTTGGCATTTTCGGCGTGCCGGTTCTGAATTTCAGTTCCAACTTCAACTCCATTCTGGGCGTTTATTACCATTAAAGTCGTGTCGGTAACAGTAAGAGCCGCAACTACACCGTTGCAGAAATCGTCGGCACCAGGGCAGTCAATGAAATTCAATTTTTTGTCGTTGTATTCGGCATACATTACCGTTGGAAACACCGAACTTCTGTTTTCGTGTTCAATATCGGAAAAATCCGAAACTGTGTTTTTATTTTCTACTTCCCCTCGCCTGTCTATAACTTTTCCTTCGAAAAGCATCGCCTCGGCGAGGGTAGTTTTCCCGGAACCAGAGTTCCCCAAAATCGCAAAATTCTTAATTTGTTCTGTAATGTAAGTTTTCATAAACAGTAAGTTTTAAATTAAGTAATTAATAAATGTAGTTTTTTATTAAGTAGACAACCAAAAGTAGTAATTTTTTTAAAAGATGCAAGACAATTGTTAAGGCTGTTAGTTACAGAATGGCTTTATGGCTTATCGCTTAAAATGAACTTATTATACATTTAAAATAACTTTTTACTCTATACATTCTTATTTATACCTATTATATATAACTTCTTTTATGATTTAAAATGAAGCTATTCAACAACAAAAAATCAATGGTTTACTAAAAAATCGAACAAATTGTTGGTAGCACACGCACAAAAATATTTCACATTCATTTTAATTGTATTAACTTTGTGCGCTTTTATAAAAAACACCTGTGTAACTATTACCGAATACTTTCACAGTATATGTTCAAAAGAAATCTAATTATTTTTGCAAAACGTGTTGTTTTTATGAAAATAAAAAATACCTTTGCGAACCAATTTTTAAAAGAGTTTAAAATTAAACAGATATCGTCTTTATGCCTACAATTCAACAGTTAGTAAGGAAAGGAAGGACCAAACTTATCGATAAGAGCAAGGCTCCAGCATTGGATTCCTGTCCTCAAAGGCGTGGAGTATGTGTGCGTGTGTACACCACTACTCCTAAGAAACCAAACTCGGCCATGCGTAAAGTGGCTAGGGTTCGTCTCACAAACGGAAAAGAAGTAAATGCTTATATCCCTGGCGAAGGTCACAACCTTCAGGAACACTCCATTGTATTAATTCGTGGAGGTAGGGTTAAGGATCTTCCTGGTGTGCGTTACCACTTAATTCGTGGAGCTCTCGATGCCTCTGGCGTTGATGGTAGAAAACGTAGCCGTTCCAAATACGGAGCCAAAAGGCCTAAACCAGGTACAGTAGCAGCAACAACAAAAAAGAAATAATTATAAAAGGGTAACAAACCATGCGTAAAGCTAAACCAAAAAAAAGAATCATATTGCCTGATCCTAAATTTAGTGATGTTCAGGTAACAAGGTTTGTAAATAACCTGATGTATTCAGGTAAAAAAAGCGTAGCATACGGAGTTTTCTACGAAGCAATGTCTATCGTTCAAAACCGTTTGAAAGACACTGATAAAACACCTCTCGAAGTTTGGAGAAAAGCCTTGGAAAACATAACTCCAATGGTTGAAGTGAAAAGCCGCCGCGTTGGTGGTGCTACATTTCAGGTCCCTATCGAGGTTCGTGCCGATCGTAAGGTTTCGCTTAGTATGAAAAACCTTATTCTATATTCTCGCAAACGTAGCGGAAAATCGATGAGCGAAAAACTCGCCGCCGAAATCTTAGCTGCATTCAATGAAGAAGGCGGAGCATATAAAAGAAAAGAAGACATGCATAAAATGGCTGAAGCCAATAAGGCATTTGCTCATTTCAGGTTTTAATTTGTTGTAAGAAGAAAAGTAAGTAGTTTAGTAAGTAGTTTGATTGTATAGTAGATAGATTAATAATGAGCAAGGATTTAAGTAGACAAAGGAATATAGGCATTATGGCCCATATCGATGCAGGTAAAACTACCACATCGGAACGTATTCTTTTTTATACAGGCATAAATTATAAGATTGGCGAAGTGCACGATGGTACTGCTACTATGGACTGGATGGTTCAAGAGCAGGAGCGAGGTATAACAATAACTTCCGCAGCCACTACCGCATTTTGGAAATATCGCAACGAAGAGTATAAAATTAATATCATCGACACTCCAGGTCACGTCGATTTTACTGTAGAGGTAGAACGTTCGTTACGTGTACTTGATGGCGCAGTTGCACTTTTTTGTGCAGTAGGTGGTGTTGAACCTCAAAGCGAAACAGTATGGCGTCAGGCTAACAAATATGGCGTTCCACGCTTAGGTTTTGTAAATAAAATGGATCGCTCAGGCGCCGATTTCTATGGCGTTGTTGGCGAAATTCGCGAAAAATTAGGTTGTAACCCAGTACCACTTCAAATACCAATTGGTGCCGAAGAAAAATTCATCGGTGTAGTCGATTTAATCGAGTTTAAATCAATTGTTTGGACTGAAGATGCTAAACTTGGCTCCACATTTGTTATAGGCGAAGTGCCTGCAAATATGGTAGAAGAAGCAACCGAATGGCGCAATAAAATGATTGAAGCCGTTGCTGAAACCGACGATACATTATTAGAGAAATTTCTCGAAGACCCAAATTCCATATCTATCGAGCAAATTCGCGAAGCCGTTCGCAAAGCCACTATTAGCATGATTATTGTGCCTATAATGTGTGGATCGGCCTTCAAAAATAAAGGCGTACAAAGTCTACTCGATGCAGTATGTTCTTATTTAGCTAGCCCGCTCGATAAAGGTCAAATTGAAGGCACAAACCCAAATACCGACGAGGTTGTTATTCGTCAACCCGACGAAAAGGAACCAGTTACAGCTTTAGCATTCAAAATAGCAACCGATCCTTATGTTGGTCGTTTAGCTTTCCTACGCATATATTCAGGGAAACTTGATGCTGGTACTTACCTAATGAATTCACGCACAGGTAAAAAGGAACGCATTTCCCGCTTATTCCAAATGCACGCTAATAAACAGAACCCAATTGATAGTTGTGGCGCTGGCGATATCTGTGCAGTTGTGGGTATCAAAGAATTACGTACAGGCGATACTTTTTGCGATGTCGATCATCCTATAATTCTTGAGGCAATGACATTCCCACTACCAGTAATTGGTGTGGCAGTTGAGCCTAAAACACAAGCCGATGTCGATAAACTAGGTATGGCCCTTGGTAAACTTTCCGAAGAAGATCCTACATTCCAAGTTAAAACCGATCCCGATAGCGGACAGGTTGTTATTAGCGGTATGGGCGAACTTCACCTCGAAATAATTGTTGACCGTTTACGTCGCGAATTTAAGGTTGAATGTAACCAAGGCGCACCGCAAGTAGCATATAAAGAAGCAATTACAGGAACTGTTGAACATCGCGAGGTTTTCAAAAAACAATCGGGTGGTAGAGGTAAGTTTGCCGATATAGTAGTTCGCATTTCTCCGGCCGATGCTGGTGTTACTGGTTTGCAATTTATCGATTTAGTTAAAGGTGGTAATGTACCACGCGAATATATACCAGCTGTTGAGAAAGGTTTCAAAGAAGCTCTTCAAAATGGTGTACTTGCCGGATATCATGTCGATAGCTTAAAGGTTGAATTACTCGATGGTTCTTACCACGCAGTCGATTCCGATGCTCTATCGTTCGAAATTTGCGCAAAACAAGCATTCCGCGAAGCTTGCCCAAAAGCGAAACCAATTATTCTCGAACCAATTATGGCTGTTGAAGTTGTTACACCCGAAGATTATATGGGCGATGTAATTGGCGACTTTAACAAACGTCGTGGTCAGATTGAAGGCATGGATTCTAAAGCTGGTTCACGTGTAGTGAAGGCTAAAGTACCTCTTTCAGAACAGTTTGGCTACGTTACAGTATTGCGTACCATTTCATCGGGGCGCGCTACTTCAACAATGGAATTCTCGCATTACGCACAAGTTACCGATAACCTTGCCAAGGAAGTTATTGCCAAGGCAAAAGGTAAAGCTGAAGTTATTTAATATAACATATATCACAATGAGTCAAAAGATTAGAATAAAGCTCAAGTCCTACGATCATAATTTGGTTGATAAATCAGCCGAAAAAATCGTTAAGACCGTAAAGTCTACGGGCGCAGTGGTGAGCGGACCGATTCCACTGCCTACCCATAAGAAGGTGTTTACTGTACTTCGTTCACCTTTTGTAAACAAAAAATCGAGAGAGCAATTTGAGCTTTCTTCTTACAAAAGGCTAATGGACATTTATAGTTCCACCCCAAAGACCATTGATGCTCTAATGAAGTTAGAGTTGCCCAGTGGCGTAGAAGTAGAAATTAAGGTCTGATAGGAACATTTAAAAATTAAAAAATTATGTCAGGACTAATTGGGAGAAAGATTGGAATGACTTCCATCTTCTCCGAAGACGGAAAGAACGTAGCCGTTACTGTTATCGAAGCGGGACCTTGTGTAGTAACACAAGTTAAAACTGCCGAAACAGACGGGTACAGTGCTTTACAAGTTGCATTCGACGACAAAAAGGAAAAATCAAGCAACAAACCTCAAATTGGCCACTTTAAAAAAGCCAATACAACGCCTAAACGCAAAGTTGTTGAAATTGAAAATGAAAATCCCAATGTCAAATTAGGCGATGTTTTAACAGCCGATTTATTAGTCGATTTAGAATTTGTCGATATCATCGGAATAACCATTGGAAAAGGTTTTCAAGGTGTTGTTAAACGACACGGATTTAGCGGAGTTGGTGGAGCTACACATGGTCAGCACAACAGGCTTCGTGCTCCAGGTTCAATGGGCGCATCGTCGTACCCTTCCCGAGTATTTAAAGGAAAGCGTATGGCTGGTCAAATGGGCGGAGATCAGGTTAAAATACAAAACCTGCAGGTTATAAAAGTTGTCCCTGAAAATAATCTTCTTTTAGTGAAAGGTTCTGTTCCAGGATCAAAAGGTTCATATTTAATTATTGAATACTGATGGAAGTAGCAGTTTTAAATACCGCAGGCCAGGAAACGGGTAGGAAAATAGTTCTCGAAGATTCGATATTTGCTATCGAAGCCAACGATCACGCTATTTATCTCGATGTGAAACAATATCTGGCAAATAAGCGTCAAGGTACCCACAAATCGAAAGAACGTTGGGAAGTAGCTTATAGCACACGAAAAATTAAGAAACAAAAAGGAACTGGCGGAGCTCGCGCTGGTAGTATTAAATCTCCATTATTTATTGGTGGTGGACGCGTTTTTGGACCGCAACCTAGAGATTATAGCTTTAAGCTTAATAAGAAGGTTAAACAACTTGCTCGTTTATCCGCTTTAGCTCATAAAGCAATCAATAATAGTATCCTAGTTGTTGAAGATTTTACCTTCGAGACTCCTAAAACAAAGGAATTTATTCAGATCGATAAAAATTTGAAAATAAATGCGAAAAAATCGCTTTACATTGTATCTGAACAAAATAAAAGTCTATATTTGTCATCTCGCAATTTAGAGGGTAAAAAGGTTGTAATTCTCTCTGATATAAACACATACGATATCATGAACGCTTCAGTTTTGGTATTTATGGAGGGAACGATTAAAGCTTTACAACAAAACGATTTATAAATAAAGGAATAATGTCAACTGAAATTCTAATACGACCTATTGTAACTGAGAAACTTACAGTTCTTGGCGAAAAGCTTAACCGCTATGGGTTTATGGTAGATCCTCGAGCTAATAAACTTGAGATTAAAGAGGCGATTAAAGAATTATATGGCGTTACTGTTGCCGCCGTGAATACTATTAAATATTCAGGGAAAGTAAAATCACGGAATACAAAATCCGGAATTATTACTGGTAGAAAAAACGCATATAAAAAGGCAATGATTACCTTGGGACAAGGAGAAAAGATTGATTTTTACAGCAACATCTAAATCGCCATGGCAGTACGTAAATTAAAACCTGTAACACCAGGTCAAAGACATAAGATAATAAGCACATTCGATGAAATTACTTGTGCGGTACCCGAAAAATCGTTACTCGAACCTTTAAAAAGATCGGGCGGACGTAATCACAGCGGTAAGATGACCATGCGCTACCTCGGTGGCGGACACAAGAAAATGTATCGATTAATCGATTTCTTACGAGATAAAGATGGTATTCCTGCTGTTGTTAAAACAATAGAATACGATCCTAATAGAACAGGTCGCATAGCACTAATAGTTTATGCCGACGACGAAAAGAGGTATATCATTGCTCCTCATGGACTTAAAGTAGGTCAAACAGTAATCTCTGGTAACAATGTACCTCCTGAAATAGGAAACACCTTACCAATGACTGATATACCACTCGGTACTATTATTCATAACATCGAATTACGTCCAGGACAAGGTGGTATAATGGCTCGTAGCGCTGGTTCTTACGCACAGTTATTATCTCGCGAAGGAAAATTTGCAATCATTAAATTACCTTCAGGTGAAACTCGAATGGTGTTAGTAAATTGCAAAGCAACAATAGGTTCGGTTTCAAACCCCGACCATTCTATCGAAAAATCGGGTAAAGCTGGTCGTAGCCGTTGGTTGGGTCGTCGTCCTCGAACTCGTGGAGTTGCAATGAATCCAGTAGATCACCCAATGGGTGGTGGCGAAGGTCGTGCCTCAGGTGGTCACCCACGTTCACGTAAGGGTTTACCAGCTAAAGGGTTTAAAACCAGAGCTAAGAAAAAGGATTCGAATAAATATATTATTGAGAAAAGAAAAAAATAACAGCATTAATTAACTGAATATGAGTCGATCATTAAAAAAAGGTCCATTCATCGATTTTAAGCTCGAGAAAAAAGTTCTCGACCTAAATGAAAACAACAAAAAAACAGTTGTTAAAACTTGGGCTAGGCGTTCGATGATTTCACCTGATTTTGTAGGTCATACCGTAGCGGTACACAATGGGAATAAATTTATTCCCGTATATGTAACCGAAAATATGGTAGGACATAAACTTGGAGAATTTTCACCAACTCGTACGTTCCGTGGACATTCAGGAAACAGAAAAGATTCAAAATAAGCAAAAACCCGAAAAAATTTAATGTAATATGGGGGCTAGAAAAAGAGAATTTGCCAACAGGCTTAAAGAAGAAAGAAAGAACAAGAGTTTTGCTGTTCTTCGTAAATGTCCCTCATCGCCACGTAAGATGCGTTATGTAGTCGATATGATTCGCGGTGTTGAGGTTAACAGGGCTCTTGATATTCTTAAGTTTTCAAATAAAGAAGCAGCAGGAAGTGTTGAGAAACTACTTCTTTCGGCAATAAAAAATTGGGAAGTAAAGAACGAAGGATCAAGAGTGGAAGATAGCAACCTTATTGTTAAAGAGGTGTTTGTTGACTGCGGTACTATGGTAAAACGTATGAAAACCGCTCCACAAGGCAGAGCTTATCGCATTCGCAAAAGATCAAATCATGTTACAGTGATTATAGATAGTGCAATAATTAGTGCAACTCAAACAAAATAATTTGTAATGGGAAACAAAGTTAATCCAATATCAAACAGACTTGGAATAATACGAGGATGGGATTCTAATTGGTATGGCGGAAGAAATTTCGGCAGTAAATTGGTTGAAGACTACAAAATACGCGAATATCTTAATGCACGTTTGGCAAAAGCCAGTGTTTCGAAGATAATTATCGAAAGAACATTAAAACTTATAACTGTAACAGTTAATACTGCTCGTCCTGGTATCATTATTGGAAAAGGCGGACAGGAAGTTGATAAGCTTAAAGAGGAATTAAAAAAGATAACTAACAAGGAAGTTCAAATTAATATCTTTGAAGTAAAACGTCCTGAATTAGACGCAGTTATTGTAGCAAATAATATCGCTCGCCAAGTAGAAGGTAAAATTTCGTATCGTCGTGCAATAAAAATGGCTATCGCCTCCACCATCCGCATGGGTGCCGAAGGTGTAAAAGTTATTGCATCAGGTCGCTTAGGCGGTGCCGAAATGGCTCGTTCGGAAATGTATAAAGAAGGACGTATTCCATTGCATACTTTCCGTGCCGATATCGATTATGCATTGGGTGAAGCACTTACGAAGGTAGGGCAAATAGGTATCAAAGTTTGGATATGCAATGGCGAAGTTTACGGACGCCGCGATTTAGCACCAAATGTGGGACAAATACCTGCTACTGGAAGTAACAACAACACCAGCAATAACAACAATAATAACAACCGACCTGGTGGTGGCAAAGGTCAAGGCTTCAAAAAGAAAAGAAAATAAACTTTTGGTTTACAATTTAAGTTAAATAAGAATGTTACAACCGAAGAAAACTAAATATAGAAGGGCGCAAAAAGGACGAATGAAGGGTTTTGCTCAACGTGGACACGAGCTATCCTTTGGATCATTCGCAATTAAGGCCTTAGAAAATGCCTGGATAACAGGTCGTCAAATAGAAGCAGCCCGTCAGGCGGTAACACGTTTCATGAAACGTGAAGGACAAATTTGGATCCGTATTTTTCCAGATAAGCCTATTACAAAAAAGCCAGCTGAAGTACGTATGGGTAAAGGTAAAGGCGCTCCCGAAGGGTTCGTTGCACCTATAACTCCAGGTCGGATAATAATCGAAGCTGAAGGCGTTCCCTTTGAAGTTGCTAAAGAAGCCCTTCGTTTGGCCGCTCAAAAGTTACCAATTAAAACTAAATTTATCGTTCGACGTGATTACGATTACGCTGAATAACAAACTGTAATAATGAAAACGGCAGAAATTAGAGAATTAACAAGCAAAGAGATTCAAGAGCGAATCGATGCGGAAAGAAGTACACTGGTTCGTATGAAGTTGAACCATGTTGTTTCGCCTCTCGATAATCCTTTAAAAATTACGTATATTCGTAAAGAAATCGCACGATTGATGACTATTTTACGTCAAAAATCCTTAACCAATCAATAGTTATGCTGGTTGAAAATATGGAAACTAGAAAATTAAGAAAAGTACGCGAAGGCGTGGTTGTAAGCAATAAGATGGATAAAACCATAGTTATTGCTGTAAAACGGAAAGTTAAACATCCGATTTATCATAAATTTGTAAATAAAACCTCTAAGTTATACGCTCACGACGAGGACAATACCTGCAGTATAGGTGATACTGTTCGTATAATGGAAACTCGACCGCTTAGCAAGAACAAAAACTGGAGACTTGTTGAAATAACTGAAAAGGTGAAATAATCATGATACAACAGGAAAGCAGATTATCAGTAGCCGACAATAGCGGTGCCAAAGAAGTAATGTGTATAAAAGTACTTGGGGGTACTCGTAAACGATACGCATCAGTAGGAGATAAAATTGTAGTAGCAATAAAAAGTGCCATACCTTCGGGTGAAGCAAAAAAGGGCACTGTAAGCAAAGCTGTAGTTGTTCGCACAAAGAAAGAAATACGCCGCGTCGACGGTTCGTATATTCGCTTCGACGACAATGCAGTAGTGCTGTTAAACCAAGCAGAAGAAATTCGCGGAACACGTATCTTTGGTCCGGTAGCCAGAGAACTTCGTGAGAATTTCATGAAAATTATTTCACTTGCTCCGGAGGTATTATAATATAATAGAATTTCAATAATGGGCATGAAATTACATATTAAAAAGGGCGACGTGGTTTTCGTTAATGCTGGCGACAATAAAGGCAAGCAAGGACGAGTACTTGAAGTTCTTGTGAAAAAGAGCAAAGCCATCGTTGAAGGGATAAATATGGTATCTAAACATACCAAACCCAACGCAAAGGCACAACAAGGCGGTATTATTAAAAAAGAAGCACCTGTTCACATTTCTAATCTGAATCTTATCGATCCAGCATCGGGAAAACCAACAAGAATAGGTCGTAAATTGAATGACAAAAGCCAATTGGTACGTTATTCAAAAAAATCAGGGGAGGAAATTAAGTAATGAGCTACACTCCAAATCTTAAGACAAAATACAAAGAGGAAGTTATTCCTGCACTGATGAAGGAATTTAAGTACAAATCAGTTATGCAGGTTCCTAAGTTGGAAAAAATAGTTATCAACCAAGGTATTGGCGGCGCAGTGGCCGACAAGAAAATTGTTGAAACAGCTATTAACGAGATAACCACAATTACAGGGCAAAAAGCAATAGCTACCCTATCAAAAAAGGATATTTCGAACTTTAAGTTGCGTAAAGCTAGTCCAATTGGTGTAAAGGTTACACTACGTGCCGAACGTATGTACGAATTTCTTGAGCGTGTAATTAACGCTTCATTACCTCGTATTCGCGATTTCAAAGGGATTAATAATAAGATGGATGGTCGTGGTAACTACACATTAGGTATTACCGAGCAAATTATCTTCCCCGAAATTGATATCGATAAGATTACTAAGATAATGGGAATGGAAATATCGTTTGTTACAACAGCTAAAACCGACGAAGAAGGATTTGCATTATTACGTGAGTACGGAATACCTTTTAAATCAAATAAAAAGTAATTATGGCCAAAGAATCAATGAAAGCACGCGAAGTGAAACGTGCAAAATTGGTAGCGAAATATGCTGCAAAGCGCGAGCAATTAAAAAAGGAAGGGAACTTTCAGGCACTTAGTTTGTTGCCAAAAAACTCCAGCCCGGTACGTTTGCATAACCGCTGCTTAATTACAGGCAGACCAAAAGGTTACATACGTCAATTTGGTGTAAGTCGTATTACCTTTCGTGAAATGGCATCGAATGGATTAATACCAGGAATAAAGAAAGCTAGCTGGTAAACAAAAGAATTTAAAATTTAACAATCTGAATAATGACAGATCCAATTGCAGATTTATTAACCCGGATCCGGAACGGTATCAATGCAAGGCACAAAGTAGTAGAGATTCCGGCCTCAAACATGAAAAAAGGGATCACAAAAATACTTTTTGAGAAAGGTTATATTCTGAACTATAAGTTCGAAGACGAAGGCCCTCAAGGTAAAATTAAAATTGCGTTGAAGTATCATCCCGAAACTAAAATTTCAGCTATTCGAACCATTAAGAGTATTAGTACTCCAGGTTTACGTAAGTACGTTGGAAAAGAAGAACTTCCACGTGTATTGAATGGCTTGGGAATTGCTATAATGTCAACTTCACAAGGATTGATGACCGATAAAGAAGCTCGTGTTCTAAGTATCGGCGGTGAAGTAGTTTGCTACGTATATTAAATATTTGGAGGATTATCAATGTCAAGGATTGGAAAACTACCCATTACTTTGCCTGAGAAGGTTACTGTAAGTGTTGGTAAAGAAAATATTATTACAGTTAAAGGCCCTTTAGGTGAATTAACACAGAAGGTAGATGCCGATATTAGTGTTGCTATTGAAGGTAACGTTGTTGTAGTAAGTCGCCCTACCGATCAGCGTCGTCATCGTGCGTTGCATGGTTTGTACCGCTCACTTATCAATAATATGATAATTGGTGTTTCTGCTGGATATACTATTAAGCAAGAGCTTGTTGGTGTTGGGTTTCGTGCCGAAGCTAAAGGGCAAATTCTTGAGATGTCGTTAGGTTTTTCTCACGATTTAGTTCTGCAACTTCCAACTGAAATTAAGGTTGCCGCAGTTACCGATAAACGAGCAAACCCTATTATTACACTTACTAGTGTCGATAAGCAATTAATTGGGCAAGTAGCAGCAAAAATACGTTCGTTACGTGCTCCAGAACCTTATAAAGGCAAGGGTATTAAATTTGTAGGAGAACAATTACGCAGAAAAGCAGGTAAATCTGCTGGTGCAAAATAAGTTAATCATTTGAGCTATGGCTTTATCTAAGCAGGACAGAAGAACAAGAATTAGAAAAAGAATACGGAAAGTAATTTCTGGAACAAATGAAAGGCCAAGAATGGCCATATTCAGAAGTAACAAAGGTATATACGTTCAATTAATCGACGATCAAGCAGGTAAAACACTTGTTTCAGTTTCATCGAAAGTAAAAGAGATATCGGAACAAAAGGATGTACCTAAATTAGAGCAAGCCAAGCTTGTAGGTAAATTAATTGCAACCAAAGCAATTGAAAAAGGTATATCGGCTGTTGTTTTCGACAGAGGTGGCTACTTGTATCACGGAAGAGTTAAATCATTAGCAGATGCTGCCAGAGAAGGCGGTCTTAAATTCTAATTACATTATGACAAACAGTATTCGAAAAGTAAAAACAACCGATATAGAACTTAAAGACAGGCTCGTTAGTATTCAGCGTGTTACAAAGGTTACAAAGGGTGGTCGCACATTTAGTTTTTCTGCAATTGTTGTAGTAGGTAACGAAAATGGTGTTGTAGGTTATGGATTAGGAAAAGCGAGTGAAGTTACTACTGCTATTTCTAAAGGAATAGAAGATGCTAAAAAGAATCTTATTAAGGTTCCTGTCTATAAGCGCACTATTCCGCACGAACAATATGCAAAGTTTGGTGGCGCTCAGGTATTTTTAAAGCCTGCATCGAGTGGAACTGGTGTAAAAGCTGGTGGTGCGATGCGTGCAGTACTCGAAAGCGTTGGAATACACGATGTATTAGCAAAATCTAAAGGATCGTCGAACCCTCACAATTTGGTGAAAGCCACTTTTGAAGCATTAACTCTAATGCGTGACGCATTTACAGTAGCTCAGCAAAGAGGAATAAGTATGAACAAAGTATTTAACGGATAACGAGCGATGGCTAAAATTAGAATACAATTAACCAGAGGATTGAGCGGACACACTAAACGCCAACAAGATACCGTTAAGGCTCTTGGTTTAGGTAAAGTAAATAGTAGTGTTGAAAAGGAAGCAACTCCTGCAATACTTGGTATGGTTGCCAAAGTACAACATTTAGTGGTAACAGAAAATATTTAAAATATTATAATAATATCTTAATCATGGAGTTAAGTAATTTAAAACCTGCGTGTGGCTCAACTCAAAAGCAAGGAAAACGTTTAGGACGTGGGCAAGGAAGTGGTAGAGGCGGAACATCTACACGTGGGCATAAGGGACAGGCATCAGTTTCTGGCTTTTCTCATAAGTTAGGTTTTGAAGGCGGTCAAATGCCAATTCAACGTCGGTTACCAAAATTCGGATTTAAAAACGTTAATAGAGTTGAATATAAGGGTGTCAATATTCAAACCCTCGAAGATTTAGCTATTAAAACAGGAATAAGCAGCATTGATGTACAAACTTTAGTCGATGCAGGTCTAACTCCTAAAAATAAATTAGTTAAAATTCTGGGTAACGGAAAATTAACCGCAAAATTGGAAGTTAAAGCTAATGCTTTCTCCAAATCTGCAAAAGAAGCTATCGAAGCATTACAAGGAACCGCTATAATACTATAGTTTAATGAAGGCCTTTATTGAGACATTAAAAAACATTTACAAGATTGAGGATCTTAGAGCTAGGATACTATATACCTTGCTTATACTTCTTGTATATCGATTAGGATCGTTTGTAACCCTTCCTGGGATTGATCCTACGCAGCTAGCTGGACTTAAAAAACAAACTTCTGAAGGTGTATTAGGGTTGTTAGATATGTTTTCGGGTGGAGCTTTTTCTCATGCTTCTGTTTTTGCACTAGGAATAATGCCTTATATATCAGCTTCTATTGTTATTCAATTATTAACAATAGCAATTCCTTATTTCCAGCGTTTACAGCGTGAAGGTGAAAGCGGACGAAGAAAAATAAATCAACTTACTCGATATCTTACACTTGGAATTTTAGTGTTACAAGCCCCTAGTTATATTGCTAATTTAGGTGCTCAAATTCCCGAATCGGCCTTTATAATGAAAGGTGCCCTGTTTACAATATCATCTGTAATTATCCTAGCTTGCGGCACTATATTTGTAATGTGGCTAGGTGAACGTATTACTGAAAAGGGAATTGGAAACGGAATATCATTAATCATAATGATTGGAATTATTGCAAGGTTACCTTTCGCGTTTAGTACAGAACTTGTGGCACGTATCGAACGACAAGGTGGTGGTTTAGTAGCCTTTCTTGTTGAGATTGTGATGCTATTTTTGGTAGTTCTTATTACTATTCTTTTAGTTCAAGGGACTCGAAAGATACCTGTTCAATATGCAAAACGCATTGTAGGTAACAAACAGTACGGCGGAGTTAGGCAGTACATCCCTCTTAAAGTTAATGCTGCCGGCGTAATGCCAATAATTTTTGCACAAGCATTAATGTTTATACCTATCACAGTAACGCAATACGCTAATTCCGATACTCTTAAAGGTTTTGGTGCTGCATTTGCCGATTTTTCAGGTGTATGGTATAATTTAACATTTGCAATTTTAATTATCTTATTTACATATTTTTACACTGCCATTACTATTAATCCAACGCAAATGGCTGAGGATATGAAGAAAAATGGCGGGTTTATTCCTGGTGTTAAACCTGGGAAGAAAACGGTGGAATACCTCGATGATATTATGTCGAGAATAACATTACCAGGTTCGATGTTTTTGGCTTTGGTAGCTATTTTGCCAGCATTTGCTATGAATTTTGGTATAAGTAATCAGTTTGCTCATTTTTATGGAGGCACTACTCTATTGATTATGGTAGGTGTAGTACTCGATACTTTACAACAAATTGAAAGTCATTTATTAATGCGTCATTACGATGGTTTAATGAAAACAGGACGTATTAAAGGTAGATATGGATCTTAACGATTCAATTAATTACGTTCTTTGATGAATCTTTGCAAGACCGATGATGAAATTGAATTAATGAAGCTTAGTAATCGACTAGTTACAGACGTACTAGCCGAAGTAGCAAAATTAATTCGTCCAGGAGTTACAACAAAAAGGCTCGATAGTGTGGCTGAGGAGTTTATCAGATCGCACCACGGCATACCTGGTTTTCTTGGTTATAGTGGTTTTCCGAATACCTTGTGCACTTCTATTAATTTCGAAGTTGTTCATGGAATACCCTCGAATACCGAATTGGTTGATGGGGACATTATTTCGGTTGATTGCGGAGTAGTTTTAAATGGCTATTATGGAGATTGCGCCTACACTTTTGTGGTAGGAGAAATTTCCGAAGAGGTAAAAAAACTTCTAAAGGTAACTAAGGAATGTCTTTTTATAGGAGCCGCCAAAGCAATCGTTGGTAATCGTATCGGCGATATTAGTTTTGCAGTTCAACAGCATGCCGAATCGAATGGTTATTCGGTGGTTCGCGAAATGGTAGGTCATGGAGTTGGTAAAAAGCTTCACGAAAAGCCAGAAGTAGCAAATTACGGTAAAAAAGGTACAGGAATGAAACTTCCTAAGAACTTAACTATATGTATTGAACCCATGATTAATATGGGTGTAAAGAGTATAATTCAAGGGAAGGATGGATGGACGGTTAGAACATCGGATCGAAAACCATCGGCACATTTCGAATTACCAGTGGCTGTAAAAGAGGGTTCGCCACTTTTTTTGTCGAGTTTTCAAGAAATTGAAGCAGTATTGAACATAAAATAGAGTAAATGTCAAAACAACCGTCTATTGATCAAGATGGAACTATAATTGAGGCACTATCGAATGCCATGTTTCGGGTTGAACTCGAAAATGGACATGTGATTACTGCGCATATTTCCGGAAAAATGAGAATGAATTACATTAAAATTCTTCCAGGAGATAAGGTTAAAGTAGAAATGTCTCCATACGATTTAACAAAAGGTAGAATTACATTCAGATATAAATAAAAAGAGACAATGAAAGTAAGAGCATCAATAAAAAAGAGGACTGAAGATTGCAAAATCGTCAGAAGAAAAGGGCGTTTGTATGTGATCTGTAAAAAAAATCCGAAGTTTAAAATGCGTCAGGGTTAATTATTTAAAAATTATTAATAACATATGGCAAGAATAGCTGGTGTAGATTTACCCAAAAATAAAAGAGGAGAGATAGGATTAACCTACATTTTTGGCATTGGTAAGAGCTCCGCTAATAGAATTCTTTCCGAGGCTGGTATTGACAGAAATGTTAAAGTATCAGACTGGAACGATGATCAATTAGCTAAGATTCGTTTAGTTATCAATGGCGAATTTAAAGTAGAAGGCGAACTTCGTTCTTCAGTACAACTTAGTATCAAGCGTTTGATGGATATTGGTTGTTACAGAGGTGTTCGTCACCGTCTCGGATTACCTGTAAGAGGTCAAAGTACCAAAAATAATGCACGTACCAGAAAAGGTAAGAAAAAAACTATAGCAAACAAAAAGAAGGCGACTAAATAAGAGTAATTAGATTATGGCAAAAAAGACAGGAACAGCAAAGAAAAAAGTTGTTAAAGTAGAACCGATTGGTCAGGCTCATGTTCACGCTTCCTTTAATAATATTATAGTATCCTTAACTAACATTACGGGTCAGGTAATTTCCTGGTCGTCGGCTGGTAAAATGGGATTCAAAGGATCTAAAAAGAACACTCCTTATGCTGCGCAGATGGCAGCCGCCGATTGTGCAAAAGTTGCATACGATTTAGGTTTACGTAAAGTGAAGGTATATTTAACAGGTCCTGGTGCTGGACGCGAGTCGGCTATCAGAACAATCAATAGCAACGGTATTGAAGTAACTGAAATTATTGATGTTACACCTATGCCTCATAATGGTTGTAGACCAGCAAAAAGAAGAAGAGTATAATAATTTTAATTTTAGATTTTTAATTGACGACATGAATCGCTTTTAAAACTGAAAATTTAAAATAAAAAAGTCAATAAAAAAGAAATGGCAAGATATACAGGACCAAAAACTAGAATTGCGAGAAAATTCGGCGAACCAATTTTTGGTGCCGATAAAACATTCGAAAAAAAGAATTATCCTCCAGGACAACATGGTTTAACCAGAAAACGGAAAAAAACTTCGGAATATGGTACACAGCTAATGGAGAAACAAAAAGCCAAATATACTTATGGTGTTTTGGAGCGTCAATTCGCAAATCTTTTTGATAAAGCTCAACGTAACAAAGGCGTTACTGGCGAAGTGTTGCTTCAATTACTTGAATCGCGGTTAGACAATGTTGTTTATCGTTTAGGTATTGCTCCAACACGTGCAGCAGCTCGTCAATTAGTTGGTCATAGGCATATTGTTGTGAATGGTCAGGTTTTGAACATTCCTTCGTATATTGTTAAAGCTGGCGAATTGGTTGGTGTACGCGAGAAATGCAAATCGATGGAAATTATTACCGATTGTTTAGCCTCTACACGCAAAAGCCGTTATTCGTGGCTTGAGTGGAATTCGGAAACAATGACTGGAAAATTCCTAAATGTTCCTGATCGTGCTGATATTCCAGAAAATATTAAGGAGCAATTGATAGTTGAATTATATTCTAAATAAAATAATACTAATCTTTTATGGCAATATTAGCGTTTCAGAAGCCCGATAAGGTTGTGATGCTTGAAGCTGACGAATTTCAGGGTAAATTTGAGTTTCGGCCACTTGAACCAGGGTATGCTATTACTGTTGGTAATGCCCTGAGACGTATTCTATTATCGTCGCTTGAAGGGTATGCTATCACAAATGTACGTATCGAAGGTGTTGATCATGAGTTTTCGACAATTACAGGCGTAGTTGAGGATGTAACCGAAATAATTTTGAATTTCAAACAAATTCGGTTCAAAAAACAAATTGAAGATACTGATGGTGAGAAGATTAATATTACTATCGGTGGTCAGAGCGAATTTAAAGCTGGCGATCTTAACAAGTACTTGAGCAACTTCAAGGTTTTAAATCCTGAGTTGGTTGTGTGCCACATGGAATCGTCGGTAAAGCTTCAATTGGAATTAACTATTCGCAAAGGAAGAGGTTATGTTCCATCGGAAGAAAATAGACCTATTGAAGCGGAAGTTGGCGTTATTGCTATCGATTCTATTCATACTCCGATAAAGAATGTTAAATATAGTGTTGAAAATTATCGTGTTGAGCAAAAAACCGACTACGAGAAATTAGTACTCGACATTAAAACAGACGGTTCTGTTCATCCGAAGGATGCCTTGAAGGAAGCTGCTAAAATATTGATTTATCACTTCATGTTATTTTCCGATGAGAAAATTACACTCGATTCGGAAGAAAAATATGCAAACGAAGAGTTCGATGAAGAAATTCTTCACATGCGTCAAATGTTAAAGCAGAAGCTTGTAGATTTAGACCTTTCAGTACGGGCTTTAAATTGCTTAAAAGCTGCCGAGGTTGAAACATTAGGCGATCTTGTAAAATTCAATAAAAACGATTTGCTTAAATTCCGAAATTTTGGAAAGAAATCGCTAACAGAGCTTGATGCTCTGTTAGATACGATGAATCTTTCGTTCGGAATGGATATAATAAAGTATAAATTAGACAAGGATTAACAGAAATGAGACATTCAATTAAGGGCAACCACCTAAGTAGAACCAGCTCGCATCGCAGTGCTTTACTTTCGAATATGGCAGCATCGCTTATTCTTAAAAAAAGAATTGCAACAACAATAGCTAAAGCCAAGGCTTTAAGGGTTTATGTGGAGCCACTTTTAACAAAATCAAAAGAAGATACTACACATTCTCGACGAGTTGTATTTAGTTACCTGCAAGAGAAACACGCTGTAACTGAGTTGTTTAGAGAAGTATCTCCTAAAATTATTAACCGTCCAGGAGGTTATACACGTATATTGAGAACTGGCTTTCGCCATGGCGATAACGCCGATATGTGTATTATAGAACTGGTTGATTATAACGAGAATATGCTTAATGCTGCTACGGGCAAAGCCAAAGCTGCTAAGAAAAGCCGTCGCGGTAGCGCTAAGAAAAAAGTTGGAGAAGTAGTTGCTGGCATTGCTGCAGAAAGCAAAAAATCAGTTGACGATACTACATCGGAGAATAAATAATAACATAAAATGCAATCGTAAAGGGATATGGTGTAAACTTTATCCCTTTTTTAAGTTTAATATAATTAATAATATTTATTATGGGTGAAATTATAAGTGTTCATGCTCGTGAGATACTAGATTCGCGCGGTAATCCTACTATTGAAGTAGAAGTTGAGCTTGCAAGTGGCGCGCAGGGACGTGCTGCTGTTCCGTCGGGTGCTTCCACAGGCGAAAACGAAGCTATTGAGCTTCGCGACGGCGATAAAGGTAGATACCTTGGCAAAGGTGTTTTGAAAGCTGTTCATAATGTAAATGAAGTAATTGCCAAGGAAATTATTGGCATGAATGCTCTTGACCAGATAGCTATTGATCGCAGTATGATTGCACTTGATGGTACTAAGACTAAGAGTAATTTGGGAGCTAATGCTATATTAGGTGTATCGCTGGCTGTAGCTAAGGCTGCTGCTGAGCATCATGGATTGCCTTTATATCGATACATTGGCGGTACAAATGCAAAAACTTTGCCAGTACCGATGATGAACATTATCAACGGAGGATCTCATTCCGATGCTCCTATTGCTTTTCAGGAATTTATGATTCGTCCGGTTGGCGCTAAATCGTTCCGTGAGGGTTTACGTGCTGGAGCTGAAGTATTCCATGCTTTAAAATCGATATTGAAAGCTAAAAACTTAAGTACTGCTGTTGGCGACGAAGGTGGCTTTGCTCCTAATTTTGCTGGAGGAACTGAAGAAGCCCTAGATAGCATTTTAGCTGCTATTGAAAAGGCTGGATACAAACCTGGCGTTGATGTTATGATTGCGCTTGATTGTGCTGCTAGTGAGTTTTTTAAAGACGGTATTTACGATTACACTAAGTTCGAAGGAGCTAAAGGCGTAAAACGTAATTCGCAGCAACAGGCTGAATATCTGAAAGAACTGGCAACTAAATATCCAATTGATTCGATTGAAGATGGTTGTTCGGAAAATGATTGGACTGGCTGGAAAATTTTGACTGATTTAATTGGTTCTAAAGTTCAACTTGTTGGAGATGATTTGTTTGTAACAAACGTTGAATATCTACAAAAAGGTATTAAAACTGGTTGCGCAAACTCAATTCTTATTAAGGTTAACCAAATAGGTACTTTAACTGAAACCCTTGATGCTATTGAAATGGCACATCGTGCTGGTTATACTTCTGTTACATCACATCGTTCGGGTGAGACTGAAGATTCAACCATTGCCGATATTGCTGTTGCAACAAATTCGGGACAAATTAAAACTGGTTCGCTGAGCCGTTCCGATCGTATGGCTAAGTACAACCAATTACTTCGTATTGAGGAAGAACTTGGTGATTTAGCTATATATGGTTATAAGAAGTAATTTTCAATTTTTTATAAAAAAGGGGCAGCGTAAAATACTGCCCCTTTTTTATTTGTATATTCGTACAACTTTATCTTTTTTTTGTTACATTAGTGGTTATAGTTTGTAGATAATTATTAGTTGGTAATGAGCTAAAAATAAGCAACATGTCGAAATTGAAGGAAAAGTTGTACGAAAAAATTGAGGAATGGCGTCCTCGAACTCAAAGGTTGATGGAGGAATATGGCGATGTGGTTGTCGATAAGGTAACCATAAGTCAGATAATTGGAGGTATGCGCGACATACAATGTCTTGTAACCGATATTTCAAATCTCGATGCGGCTGAAGGTATTAGATATAGAGGTTACACACTTCCTGAGGTGTTTGACAAACTACCAAAAGCGCCTGGAGCTGAGTTTCCTTATGTGGAAGGGTGTTTGTATTTACTACTTACAGGCGATGTACCTACTGAATTAGAAGTACAAGAGTTGATTGACGAACTTTCGAAGCGTAGGATTTTGCCACATTATGTATATGACGTAATTGATGCTTTTCCTACTAATAGTCATCCAATGGCTATGTTTTCGTCGGCTATTCTTACAATGAGTAGGGAGAGTCTTTTTGCTATGAAATATGAACAAGGTATGCGTAAGCAGGATTACTGGAATCCTATGTACGAGGACTCGCTAAACTTGTTGGCTAAACTTCCTGAAATAGCCACATATATATATGCCAAATTATATCGCGACAGCAAGATTATCGAAAGTAATCCTTTTCTAGATTTCGGCGCAAACTTTGCTTTTATGATGGGGATTGCGAAGCCTTATGACGATGTTTCGCGAATGCATTTTATATTACATGCCGATCACGAAAGTGGAAATGTAAGCGCTCATACAGGACATTTAGTAGGTAGTTCGTTGTCGGATATATATTTATGTATTTCGGCGATGATTAATGGATTGGCTGGTCCGTTGCACGGTTTGGCTAACCAAGAAGTTTTAAAATGGCTGCTCGATGTAATGGAAAAAATGGGAGGGAAGGTTCCAACTGAAGATGAAATGAAAAAATTCGTTTGGGACACTCTTAAATCGGGGCAAGTGATTCCTGGCTTTGGGCATGCCGTATTACGCAAAACCGACCCTCGTTATACATTACAACACGAGTTTGCACTTAAACATATTGGCAATGAGGTTATTACAAAATATGTTGATATGTTATATCGAATAGTGCCTCCAATATTATTAGAGCAGGGTAAGGCTAAGAATCCATGGCCTAATGTGGATGCGCATTCTGGCGCTATTCAGTGGCATTACGGAGTTAGGGAGTACGACTTTTACACCGTTTTATTTGGAATAGGAAGGTCGATTGGTATTTGTGCTAATATTGTATGGGATAGGGCTTTAGGCTATTCTTTGGAACGACCTAAGTCGGTTACTACCGATATGTTGGAAAACATTGTAGCACAATCGAAAAAAGCATAATTATTCAAACCTTTATAATTCAGCGACTTAATTATATTTGAGTCGCTTTTTTATTTTATCGCTATGCCATATAATAGTCTGAATGAGTTTGTTGAAAAACTCGAACAAGCGAATGAGCTTATAAGAATATCGTCGTTTGTTAACCCCGAGCTTGAAATTGCCGAAATTACCGATAGGTTTTCTAAGCAACTAGGTGGCGGGAAAGCTTTGCTGTTTGAGAATACGGGCTTGGCCTTTCCTGTTTTAACCAATACTTTAGGATCGTACAAACGAATTTGTTTGGCATTTGGCATGGATAAACTCGACGATTTTGGACGAGATTTGGATATTTTAATTAAAGGCGTTACTTCCGAAAAAAAATCGTTTTTTGCCAAGTTCAATGTTTTAATGTCGGTAAGCGAAGTAGGTTCGTGGATGCCTAAATTGGTTTCAGGACGAGGTAAATGCCAAGAGGTTGTAAATATAACGCCAGACTTGTCGATATTACCAATTTTGAAATGTTGGCCTGCCGATGGCGGAAAGTTCATTACATTACCACTGGTTCATACCAAGGATCCTATTACAGGTATTAGAAACGTTGGAATGTATCGTATGCAGGTGCTTGATAATGTTACAACTGGAATGCATTGGCATAGGCATAAAACTGGTGCACGACATTACGAAGAATACAAAAAGCTAGGCCTGAAAATGCCTGTGGCTATTGCCCTTGGAGGCGATCCTATTTATACTTATGTTGCCACAGCTCCTTTGCCCAATCAAATAGACGAATATATTTTGGCTGGCATTATTCGAAAGAAAAAAGTTGAACTTGTAAAGTGCATAACTCAGGATATTGAAGTGCCAAAAGATGCCGATATTATTATTGAAGGATATGTAGATACTACAGAGGATTTATTTTGGGAAGGACCGTTTGGAGATCATACAGGTTTTTATTCACTCGAAGATTGGTATCCAAAATTTCATGTAACCTGCATTACTCATAGGCGCAACGCTATTTACCCCGCTACCATTGTGGGTATTCCTCCACAGGAAGATGCTTGGATTGCTAAGGCTACCGAGCGACTTTTTTTGGTACCGATGAAACTATCGCTTGCTCCCGAACTTATTGACATTGATTTACCTACGGCTGGGGTAGCGCATAATTTTGCTATTCTGAAAATAGAAAAACGATACCCAGGCCAAGGTTTAAAAGTTATTAGCTCGCTTTGGGGAGCTGGGCAAATGATGTTCAATAAGGTAATGTTAATAGTTGATGAAGAGGTAGATATACACGATTACAATTCGTTGTTTCGTAACGTAATTGGTAATCTGCGAATTTCCGAGGATTTATTGTTTGGCAGAGGACCACTTGATGTATTAGATCATTCGTCGAATAAATTTGCCTTTGGCAGCAAGTTGGGGATTGACGCTACTAAAAAGTTTCCTGAGGAAATTTCAAGTACTTGTAAAACCGATAGTTTTGTTAATACTATAGATTGGGCTAGCTTTTTGTTAAAACACCCTGAAATTAAAGGTGTTAATAAGACATTGCTCGATCAACATATACCAGTTTTTCTTTTTACTGTAAAAGACGAGTTTAAAAAGGAAGTTTGTAGTATTTCGGAACAAATTTCGCGTGAAGCGGAACTTATTGGTGTTAAATTGATTGCGTGTTTCGACTCGGTAATTGATATTAGTGATTTATATGTAATTTGTTGGCAAATTCTTAGCAATATCGATCCGGAACGCGATTGTAAAATTATTTTCAGAGATGGGAATTTGGCAGGAAGTTTATGTGTTGACGCAACATCTAAAACGTTTGAATATCATTGCTTTACACGACCATGGCCAAACATTGTTGTCTCAGATCAGGAAACTATTAATAATGTTGATAGTAAATGGGATAGTTATTTTTCTGAAAAATTTATTAAGTCGCCGTCTCTTAATTATCAGGCCTTAAGCAAGGGTAATGGGGCAATTGCATCGAAAAATTTGGAGCACAAAGGCTAGAGTAATAGGAAATATGGGTAATTAGCATTAAATTAGCAAGAGAGATAGATATTGGTATGCTGCGACTTTTTTTTGGCCTTTTACTAATTGGATTACAATTAAACTGCACCGTTACAGGTCAGATTAGTTTTCCTGAAGCACGTCTTTTTACCGTAAAGGATGGACTGTCTCAGTCGAAAATTAATGCGATACTGCAGGATACAAGAGGTTTTCTATGGGTTGGCACTCAGGACGGTTTGAATAGGTACGATGGATATGACTTTGTGAATTATAAGCACGAACCGTTTAATACCAACTCGTTGTCGAACAGTTATATAAATGCAATAAGCGAAGATAAAAACGGTGTTTTGTGGATAGCAACCAATAAAGGGTTTAATAGTTTTGATGTTCGTAATGGTTTATTTAAGAGTTACTTAAACAATCCTATAAAAAACAACACATTATCGGACAATGTTGTACTAAACGTGTTTGTTGACTCGAAAGGGTTAATATGGGTAAAAACGCTAAAGTCGCTCGATTTATTTGACCCAAAGACTCAATCGTTTGTAAGATACGCCCATTACCACGATGTTTTTCATTTCGTTCAAGGCAATGTTCCATTCCCGATATGCGAGGATAAAAAAGGAAGGTTATGGGTTGGAACTAAGGACGGACTTTTTAATTTCGGTAGGGAGTTAGCACTTTTTAACCGCTATATTTCGTTAGATTACAATGTAAAGAGTTTAAGTTCCAACGAAGTGCGTGCGGCATCGGTTGACAAAAATGGAATTATTTGGATTGGCACAGCTAATGGCCTGAATTCGTTTGATGTTGAAAAGAATGAATTTCGGAGATATTATCACGACCCTAGTTCGAAGCAACTTGTTAACGTTAATAAAATTAATGCTTTATATCACGATAAGTTAGGGCAGTTATGGGTTGGTACCACGCAAGGGTTATATAGTTTCGATAAAAAAACCGAAAGCTTTCAATTAGCATCATCGAAAAATGTTGATGTCTTTAAAATGCCCATTTTTTCCATTATTGAGGATAATTCGGGGGTTTTTTGGGTAGGAACACTGAAGGGATTAATTAAAATTAGTGTTCGAAAACCAAAGGTAAAGGTTTATCGATCAAATGAAAACGCACTTTACAATTTCTCCTCCGACGATATTGGCGCAATATATCCTGACGGAAACGAAATTGTAATGCTTGGAACCTTGGGTAAGGGCTTAAATATATTCAATATTAAGACGTTACAAAATAAAGTCGTCTATTTTGAACGGAAAGGCGTTGAAAACGATAATAGTATTCACGTTATTTTTAAAATTTCTCCCGAAAAATTCTTGATTGGCACTAATAATGGCATAACAGTGTATAATCCGATAAGGGACGACTATCATAATCTTTGCGCTGAAGGCATTTCGGGTTGCGATGATTTATCGCAGAATAGAGTTAATGCCATATTGAAGGACAAAAATGGTAAATATTGGATTGGCACAGCCCATGGCTTATTTAAATTTGATGCGGAAAGGAAAGTCTTGGTTTCGTTTTTTAACAACCCCAGAATAAAAAAATCGATATGCAATAATACCATTTACAGTTTGAAGGCCGATAATCTTGGCAATATTTGGATAGGTACCGAAAATGGGCTCGATTATCTAAATATTGCTAATGAACAATTTACACATTTCGAAACCGATAGCAAAGGAAAGCCTTTACTTAGCAGTTCAACCGTTTACTGTTTAAATTTCGATTCGAAGAATATGCTATGGTTAGGCACAGCCTCGGGTTTGAATAGATTAAATACGGTTGATAAAACGGTAAAAATGATTACCGAAAGCGATGGATTGTCGAATAATTTGATTTACACTATTGAATTTGATAAGGCTGATAATGTTTGGGTTAGTACAAATAGTGGTATAAATTTAGTAAATACCAAAACGTTCGCAATTCGATCGTTCGATGTTTCGGATGGTTTACAGGATTATGAATTTAATTTTAATTCGGCCGCTCATAACGAAAAGGGAGAGCTGTTGTTTGGAGGTGTTTCGGGATTTAATGTTTTTTGGCCCGATTCGTTGACTGACAATAAGATAGTTCCGCCAGTAGTGCTTACTTCTATCGAAATTATTACCGAGTTCGGGAAACTGCAAACGCTAAACCCCTTTTTGGAGAAAATAGTTATCCCATACAGAACTAACGTTTTTACGGTTAATTTTTCGGCTCTCGATTATAAACTACCAGCAAAAAATGCTTATGCATACAAGTTTTATTCCGATAATGAGAGCGACTGGATTAATATTGGAACCAAACATTCCGCAACATTCTCGAACCTTAAACCCGGCAATTACACTTTAAAAATTAAGGGTTCGAATAACGACTTGCTCTGGAACGAAAATGGCGTTTCTATCATTATAAGCGTAGAGTCGCCTATTTGGCTTAAACCGCAAGCTTTTTATGTGTATATATTTTTGCTAATCATTTTCGTTCTGCTAGTTTATCGTTATCGTATTTTTAACTTACGCCAAACAAATAGAATTTTAAAAGAAAAGGAAGTTGCTTCCATCGAAATTGAGCGGCAGAAAGAACTGTTAGCTATTAAGAATAAGAACATTACCGACAGTATTAATTACGCTAAGCGAATTCAGGAAGCGTTGATGCCATCTGCTAAATTTTTCCGTAAAATTCTTCCCGATTCCTTTATTTTGCATCAACCTAAGGATATTGTTAGCGGCGATTTTTTCTGGATTAGTGAAAGGGGCAAAAAAATATATGTTGCCGCCGTAGATTGCACTGGCCATGGTGTTCCTGGTGCTTTTATGTCGATAATTGGTTTTGAATTGTTTCGCAAAATAACGCACAACCAATATATCGACGATCCGTCGCATATACTTAACATATTAAATAGAGAGTTCGAGGAAATTTTTAAAGACGTTGATAGTGTTGCCTTGAAGGACGGAATGGATATAGCTTTTTGCGTAATTGATAAGGAGTCGAAAGTTTTGGAGTTTTCTGGAGCCGTAAACCCTATTTATCTGATACGAGAGAATAACATAACAGAAATTAGAGGTGCACGTTTTTCGGTGGGGCTCGACGATATTGACGAGGAGGTGCAATCGTTTGAAAATAAGCAGATTGTGCTTCAGGACGACGATGTAATTTACTTGTTTTCCGATGGTTATGCCGATCAGTTTGGCGGTCCTGAGGGTAAGAAGTTTAAATATAGGCGTTTCAGGCATTTATTGCTCACAATACATCAGTACCCAATGGAGGAACAACAGCGACTACTGCTCGAACGCATTAATAGGTGGAAGGACGGTTTTGAGCAAGTTGATGATATACTTGTTATTGGCTTCCGCCCCAATTTTAATAAGTTAGTTTTTTAAGGGATTATGTAAGCAAAAAATGATATTTTTGAACTAAATAATCTGAAGTTTGTTACAATAATTATAATTATCCTTTAACAACATGGCATATAGCATTGTATACAATAGTTTTTTTGAATTAGCAACCACAATAAAACGATGTTGTTGGTAATTACAATAGTTCGGTAAACTTTCAACATGGATTTTTTAACTATTTGATTTGGTGCAATTTGGAGTTTTTGTGGTTTGGCGGCAAAAAATATGTTATAGTTACCAAACACCAAGACCCATAAAAAAGTTTACCGAAGTATGGTAATTAGGTTTCGTTTTAATTCTTTCATAAATTTTATCAGAAATTATTGTATATGACCACTTTAAAAGCATTCCCCAAAAAAATACTTTCGATGAACCAAACCTATTGCAGGGAAGTTCCATCGCTTACAAAGACCAACCACTTCGTCAACGATTTCATCAACTTTTTGTTTCCAATACGATCCGACAAAAATGTTAGTTTATTGCAGATAGAGGCAAAATGGGAAGATCTTCAACATCAGTTTGTTGAACTGATAACACCATTACGACCGATGTTAGATAAGCCATTAGAGGAAATTTCCCGAGATTTTTTCGTGTTAATACCTTCCATACACGAAAAGATGATTAAGGATGCCGAAGCGTTTTTAACGTTCGACCCCGCAGCAAAATGCCCCGAAGAGGTAATACTTTGCTATCCTGGGTATTACGCAATATCGATTTATCGCTTGGCGCATGTACTTTATAAGATGAAGGTTGATATTCTTCCGCGAATTATATCGGAATACGCTCATACTAAAACAGGTATCGACATCCACCCTGGGGCTACTATTGGAAATCGTTTCTTTATCGACCATGGAACAGGCATTGTTATTGGCGAATCGGCAATTATTGGCGACAACGTTAAAATATATCAGGGTGTTACACTCGGTGCACTTTATGTTGGTAAGAACCTTGCAAACCAAAAACGACACCCAACTATTGAGGATAACGTAATTATTTATTCTGGAACTACTATTCTTGGTGGCGAAACAATTATTGGACGCGATACGGTAATTGGTGGAAATGTGTGGCTTACCGAAAGTGTACCTCCGTTTTCGGTAGTGTATCACAAACCTTCGGTGGTAATAAGGGACTCGAAAAAATTTGTAGAACCAGTAAATTTTGTAATATAAATACCTTTAAATATGAAGATTAAATCGATATTAGAAACTATAGGCAATACGCCTCATTTAAAAATAAATAAGTTATATTCCTCAGATTATGAGGTTTGGGTAAAATTAGAGCGTTTTAATCCTGGGGGAAGTATTAAGGATAGGATTGCATTGTCGATGGTTGAAGATGCCGAGAACAGAGGTATTTTAAAGCCCAATTCGGTTATTATTGAGCCAACTTCGGGCAATACGGGTATTGGTTTAGCTTTAGTTTCAGCGTTAAAGGGTTACAAGCTTATACTTGTAATGCCCGAATCGTTTAGCGTTGAACGCCGCAAACTTATGGCTGCTTATGGTGCTTCGTTCGAGTTAACCCCTCGCGAACAAGGCATGAGTGGCGCAATAGAAAAGGCCGCTGAGTTAGTTCATTCAATTCCAAACGCTTGGATGCCGTCGCAGTTCGACAATGAAGCTAATATTGCCATACATAAAAAAGTTACAGCTCAGGAAATAATAAACGATTTCCCCGAAGGATTAGATTATTTAATTACTGGCGTTGGCACAGGTGGCCACATTACTGGAGTAGGAGAGGAGCTAAAAAAGACATTTCCAAAACTTAAGGTGTATGCTGTTGAGCCCGAGGTGTCGCCGTTTATTTCGAAGGGTAAATATGCGCCGCATCCTATTCAAGGCATTGGGCCTAACTTTTTACCTAAAAATCTTCATATCGAAGTTCTCGACGGAGTAATTCAAGTTACTAAGGACGAAGCATACAAATATGCTCAGGACGCAGCTAAGCTTGAAGGCTTGTTTGGTGGTGTTTCTACTGGAGCTTCGCTTGCCGCAGTTGCAAAAATGCTTTCCAAATTCCCAAAAGGGTCGCGAATACTTACCTTTAACTACGATACTGGCGAACGATATTTATCTGTTGAGGGGTTGTTTTAATATATGAAGCGAAAGAGCCAAGACACAAGAGCCAAGAGCCAAGAGTCAAGAGCCAAGAGTCAAGAGCTAAGAGCCAAGAGACAAGATATGATAAGCTGTAATTTAGTGTGTTAGCAATTAATATGACTGTTTAATTAATTCGTTGTATATATACTTGATTGGTTTGTTCTTTTTGGTTTTATGCTTGCCTCATTTATAATTTGCCGAGTTGTGTTTTACGTATAACTCTCACGTAATTACACAACTACGGCTTTTTGTGTTTAACTGCCTCATTAAGCACATACTTTTCCGTCATTTCCTGCTTTTATTACTTTTAAAACATTATAACTTTTATAACTTTACGTCCTTTATTATACTACCTTTTAATTTTTATAATATGGCAAGAGTGCGCGGTGCAATAGTTATAGACGTTGAGCGGTGCAAAGGATGTGGAGTTTGCGTAGCTAATTGCCCTTCGCATGTTATAGGCTTGGAGCACGCGGTTAACAGCAAAGGATATCATTTTTCGCACGTGGAAAACCCCGAAGAATGTACTGGTTGTACAAACTGTGCTACTGTATGTCCCGATGCCGTTATTACAGTTTACAGAAAGAAATTTGACTAGAAAAATTTGTGTGGAATGGCAGAATTAAAACTAATGAAAGGAAATGAGGCCATTGCCGAAGCTGCTATTAGAGCTGGTGCCGATGGTTATTTTGGATATCCTATTACTCCGCAATCGGAAATTTTGGAATACTTAATGGTTGAAGATGCCTTTAAACGCACAGGCATGGTAGTTTTGCAGGCCGAAAGCGAAATAGCTGCCATAAATATGGTTTTTGGAGCTGCAAGCACAGGTAAAAAAATACTAACGTCGTCGTCGAGCCCTGGAGTAAGCCTTATGCAGGAAGGTATTTCGTATATTGCTGGTGCCGAAGTGCCTTGTCTTATTGTTAATGTTGTTCGTGGTGGACCAGGTTTGGGGTCTATTCAACCATCGCAAGCCGATTATTTTCAATCGGTTAAAGGCGGAGGGCATGGCGATTATCGCCTAATAGTTTTAGCGCCTGCATCGGTGCAGGAAATGTGCGATTTTGTTCCTTTGGGTTTCGATTTAGCCTTCAAATACCGTATTCCAGTGCTTATGCTTTCCGATGGACTTATCGGTCAGATGATGGAAAAGGTAATTATGTTCGACCAAATTCCGCGTGCAACCCAATTCGATCAATCGTGGTCGTTGACAGGAAAACCTGCTAATCGCCAACGAAACACGGTAACCTCTCTCGATATGGATCCGTATGGAATGGAAAACCACAATCGTAATCTTCAGGCTAAGTACACTAAAATTGAGGAAAACGAAGTGCGTTTCGAAGCCATTTTTTGCGACGATGCCGAATTTATTTTTGTAGCCTATGGCGCAAGTGCTCGTATTTGTCAGAAATCGACACAGTTAGCTCGCGATAAGGGCTTAAAAGTTGGTCTGTTCCGCCCAATTACTTTATTTCCATTTCCGAAAAAGGAATTGTTAGCCCTTGCCGGGAAAACTAAAGCATTTCTATCTGTAGAAATGAGTGCTGGCCAAATGATTGAAGATATTCAAATAGCTACCAAGGGTAAAGTAAACGTTGAACATTTTGGCCGATACGGAGGCGTAATTCACTCACCAACCGAAGTGCTCGAAGCCATGGAAAACCTAATTAAGAACTCTTGATAATGGAATTTAACGAAATAATTAACCCCGGTAATCTAGTTTATAAAAAAACTAATTTATTAACTGACAAGGTTTTGTCTTATTGCCCTGGTTGTGGGCATGGAACCGCAAACCGTTTGGTTATGGAAGTTATCGACGAAATGAAAATTCAATCCGAAACAATTGGCGTTGCTTCGGTTGGCTGCTCCGTTTTAGCCTACGAATTTATGGATATCGATATGGTTGGAGCGCCACACGGTAGAGCGCCTGCATTAGCTACTGGCATTAAAAGGGTTTACCCCGATAAGTTTGTTTTCACGTATCAGGGCGATGGCGATTTGGCTGCAATAGGTACTTCGGAAACAATACATGCTTGTAACAGAGGAGAGAATATTACCATCATATTCATTAACAATGGAATATATGGAATGACAGGTGGACAGATGGCGCCTACAAGCCTCGAAGGCATGAAAACATCTACATCTCCTTATGGTCGAGATATCGAATCGATGGGTCATCCGCTGAAAATAACCGAATTAGTTTCGCAGCTCGACGGTGTATATTATGTATCGCGCCAGGCTGTTCATACTCCCTCGGCAGCTAGAAAGGCTAAAAAAGCGATACGAATTGCATTCGAAAACCAAAAGCTTAAAAAGGGACTATCGTTAGTTGAAATTGTTTCGAGTTGCAACTCGAACTGGAAACTATCTCCTGTAAAAGCAAATGAATGGATGGAAGAAAACATGTTTCCATTTTATCCGCTTGGCGATATTAAGGTTGATGGAGTGGCGGTGAAGAAGGTGCTGTAGAGGTTGTAAAAGGTTGTAGAGGTTATAGAAGTTATAGAAGTTGTAAAAGGTTGTAAAAGGTTGTAGAGGTTGAAGAGGTTGTAAGGGTTATATTAAATACAACTTTTTAAATGATAAATGGTTAACGATGACTGAGGAAATTATTATTGCTGGATTTGGTGGACAAGGTGTGCTTCTGATGGGTAAAATTCTTGCTTATTCGGGCATGATGCAGGATATGGAAGTAAGTTGGATGCCGTCGTACGGTCCCGAAATGCGCGGTGGCACAGCTAATGTTACCGTAATTTTTAGCACCGAGCGTATTAACTCTCCCATTTTGAATGAATTCGACACGGCAATTGTACTTAACCAGCAATCGCTCGACAAATTTGAATCGCTAATTAAACCCGGCGGCATTTTACTATACGACAACAGCGGAATAACCCGTTTTCCTAGTAGGCAAGATATTGATATATATTGTGTTGAAGCCTCTGAAGAAGCAGCACGCATGTCGATGGCAATAAGTTTTAATATGATAGTACTGGGAGCATACCTAAAAATAAGCCCATTCGTTAAGCTCGACAACGTAATTAAAGGATTAACGAAATCGTTACCATCCCGCCATCATCATACAATACCAATGAATAGAGACGCAATTGTCCGCGGAATGGAAATTGTAAAAAAGGATATAAAGTAATTTTGGTTTAAAGGTAAGAAGCAAGTTTTGTTGTTAATTATTAGTTAGTTGTAAAATTAGAAGTAGTTTATCGATGATTTAGCTCAATATTTTTGGTGATTGCGGTTTCAGTTTTTATTAATAACAATCATTTTGGTAGCTATTCAATATCATTGGTTTAGGTGAATAACTAGGCATTCGACGTAGTATTTTTGACTTAACAAAAACTCTACGCCATGAAAAAATTATTATTCCTAACCAGCGGCTTAATTCTTTTGACGAATGTATGGGCAAAGGAATTCGATATCGACATACCATACTATGGTTTAAATGCTTACCAATCGTCAACAGGTAGTGGATATGGCTCAAGCATGAATCTAAACTTCAATGTGCAAAAGTTTAACAAGGTGTTTGAGCTAGGATTGATGTTTAATTCACAAAGTCAGCAGTTTATGGGCTGCGAGTTTATGTTTAAACGATTTATTGGTTTTAATTCGAGGTTTGCTTACAATAAATTATTAAAGCCTTTTTTTCATTATAATTTCCTTTATAGGCAACCAACCGATATTATAGTATCGGCTTCGGTATTGAAATCGGCTTCTACAAGCCCAATGGAAATAGGGGGTAAAATGACTACTTTCGAACATGCGCTTGGTTTAGGCTTGCAAATGCGACTTTTTAGACAATTATATATGGAAGGAAGTGCCGGTATTGGTGCTTATTTCGGATCGCGCTACCAAGGTTCAACTCCTTCATCGTGGGGTATTCACAAGAATAACTTCGGGTTTATTCCTTCGTTCAAATTAGGTTTAGGTTTTCAGTTTTAATGTTTGAAATTACGGATAGGCGACAGAGTTAAAGATAAATGCGATGTCGGGTGCAAAATGCCCGACATTTTTGCTTTATATACATCGAGTTAAACTGACATATTAATTTTTTTTAACGCACCAATATACAGTTTATCATGTCTTGATTCTTGGCTCTTGATTCTTATTTATTTCTCTGCTCTACAAGCCTTTAGCGTATGTGCTTGTCTATTATCTTGAACAAATCGTCGGGGTTTAAAGGCTTGGTAATGTAGTCGTCGCACATGTATTCCATGGCTCTTTTACGATCTTCGGGATAGGCATAAGCAGTTTGAACAATTATTGGGGTTGTGTTTCCCGATATCTGTTTAATAATACGCACCGCTTCTAACCCATTCATTTTAGGCATTTTAATATCCATAAGAATAAGATCGATATCGGCATTGTTTTTGCAAATTTCTACAGCTTTTAGTCCATTTACGGCCCTAATAACAGTAGCACCGTGGCCTACAAGTATTTCATTTAGAAACCTAAAATTCGACTCTTCGTCCTCGGCAACAAGTATTTTTTTCCCTGCTAAACAATCTATTGGTATTCCAATACTTACGGTTTTACTTTGGTGGGTAATATTGCTGTAATTATTAATAGTAAAATAAAAATCGGAACCCTTACCAGGCGTGGATTGTACCCATATTTTACCGCCATGTAATTCAACAAAAGCTTTTGAAATAGATAGACCTAAGCCTGTTCCTCCGTATACATTGGTGTCGCCAGCTTCAGCTTGTTGAAAACGATCGAAAACAAGTTTCTGAAAATCGGGCTTTATTCCAATACCAGTATCGGAAACATAAAATTCGACAAAATTATCGACTATACGATACCCAAATTTAATTTCTCCTTTTTTTGTAAATTTTATTGCGTTTATTAACAGGTTATTAAGTACCTGTCGTATTTTGGTATGGTCGCAAGTTATAGAGCTTTCGGCATCGGGCAACTCTTTAGTTGACAATAATTTCAAATTGCTTTTTTCGGCTAAAGGAAGAAAAAACATTTGCAATTCGTCGATAAGTCCGTTCAGTTGAAAGGAGGTTTCGCTTAAAGTTATTTGCCCCGATTCTATTCGCGAGATATCAACTATGTCGTTGATAATTGAAAGAAGCTGATTGCAGCTATTATTAATGATTTCGACGTACACGTTACGGCTCTCGTCATCTACTGTTCTGTCAACCAATAAACTGGCAAACCCAACAATGCCATTCATTGGAGTACGAATTTCGTGCGAAAGGTTTGCTAAAAAAGCTGTTTTAAGCTTATCGTTTTCTTCGGCTTTTAACTTAGCTTGGGTAAGCTTAGCCTCGGTTTTAATACGAATACTTATCTCCTGCTTAAGTTGCATGTTTTCAGCAATTAACGTGGCGCAATCCTTAGCGGTAGTTTTCAATTGCAATTGACATTTCTCTAATTCGTTTCTCAACCCATTGTTATTACTCTTGTTTTCAATAGTAGGTAGTTCCATTTACGAATTATTAGATCGATAGTTCATATTTTATATAACCAAAAATTTCGCTATAAAGTACTGTAATATTTTCCGTCAAAGCAAATATTTAGTTTGGTTTTTATTAACTATCAATAAATAATGGTGTTTCAAACTTTTAAAAATCGGATTTCTATGTAATACTTCGGCGACATTTTACAACTTGCTTATAATTAACAAGTTGCTACACATCGGAATAATTTGAAATATTTTTTGTATTTCTATGTATTTCAACGTATTACAAATACGATGAAATTGAAAAAATTATGAGATTCCGAATTATTGCTATTATCAATTTACATTTTTCGGTTTATAAAAAAAATAGATTTTTGATAAATTACCGATAATACCAATTCAAAATAAATCAGTAAGTTGGAAATTCAACTCATTCGACTACTTTTGTAATTGCTAATTTGATTGTTCATACTGCTTAATAAACGTTTAATGAGAGTTTTATATATTGTTGTATTTGTTGTTTTATCGGCCTTTTCGTGCAAAAATAATGTTTCGATAAACCCAAACAATAACGCCGATCAGAACGACCAAAACGAAGAACCTTCTGTAAAGAGTTTTGCAATTATTAGTCCTAAAATATATGCTAAATATACTGTTGGAGAGAATGTTGCCATTCAATTATCACTTATCGACACATCAAAACGTATCGATTCGGTTCGTGTAGGCTTTGGAAACAAATACTTTAAGGCACCTTCCGCAGTTTTAACCTTTCCTATAGCTATTACCGATGAAAATCTAGGAAAACAAAACTTTTCGATAACTGCTTATTTTAGTGATAATTCGCAGCAAACCGAAACCATGGAATTGATGATTCTGTCGGATATTATACCAGTTTCGATACCATTTAAGGTTGTAAATGTTTATCCGCATTCGATTGAAAATTTTACCGAAGGTTTGCTTTTCGACGACAACTATTTGTACGAAGGTACTGGCTTAGAGGGTAAATCGAAAATTACAAAAACTGACTTAAAATCGGGCAAAGTTCTGCAGGACTTAAGCATTGCCCCTGAGGTATTTGGCGAAGGAATTGCCATTATTAACGATAAACTTTACCAGCTTACATACCGGTCGCAAATTGGATATATTTACAATAAAAAAACGCTCGCCGAAATTCGAAAATTTAAGTATTCCTTCGAAACTGAGGGTTGGGGACTTACAACCGATGGTAAAGACTTGATTATGAGTAATGGATCTGATAGACTATACGTTTTGGATACCACTTACATGAGTATTTTACGCGAAATTAAGGTTTGCGACAATGTAAATGCAGTTGACAGTCTTAACGAACTGGAATATGTAGATGGCGCAATTTATGCCAACATTTGGCTAAGCAACCGTATTGTTAAATTAGATTTTAAAACGGGCAAAGTGCTGGGTTACATTAATTTAACATCTATAATTCCGCAAGAGGAAAGGGGAAATTTAGCGAATACATTAAACGGAATAGCCTATAATACAGCTACTTCCAATTTATTTGTTACAGGTAAATGTTGGAAGAAGTTGTTTGAAATTAAACTCGGAAAATAGAAGTATTGTAATATTGTCCTCACAATTAGCTTGTTACTTTTAAAGACCATGTTATTTTGATAAAATACGATGTAATTGTTATAGGAGCAGGGCCTGCGGGGCTAATAGCCGCTGGGCATGCAGCCGAGCTTGGAGCGAAAGTGTTATTGCTCGAAAAAATGGAACGTGTTGGTAGAAAGTTACTTATTACTGGTAAAGGTCGTTGCAATATTACCAATAATGGCAGCATGTCGGAGTTTTTTAAACAAATATACCCCAACGGCAGGTTTCTTAAACATGCTTTTGGAGAGTTTTTTTCGACCGATATTATTGAATTGCTTAATAAGCAAGGTGTTGAAACCGTGGTAGAACGTGGCGAACGTGTGTTTCCTGTTAGTAATAGCGCCGCCGTTGTAGTACAAGCACTACTCGCGTGGGTTTCGAAAAATAAAGTTGACATTCATTACGGTTGCAAGGTTGATAAGCTTCTTGCTAATAATCAAATTATTAAAGGTGTTGTAGTTACTGCACAAGGAGTTACGAAAGAAATTTTTGCAGATAGTGTAATCGTTTGTACTGGAGGCAGTTCGTACCCAGTCACTGGATGTACAGGCGATGGATATAGGTTTGCAAAAGCATTGGGGCATACCATCGAAACGGTTCGACCTGCATTAGTGCCTCTCGAAACAGCCGGAAATACAGCCGAACAACTGCAAGGCCTGAGCCTAAAAAATGTTAATGCCGTAGTTTGGATTAATGGAAAAAAGTACAAGGAAGAGTTTGGCGAAATGCTATTTACGCATTTTGGTCTTACGGGGCCTATTATCCTTACTTTAAGTCGATTTGTTGTAGATGAGATAATTAAGCATAATAAAGTTGAAATTTCCATTGATTTAAAACCTGCGTTAGACGATTTAAAACTCGATGCGCGCCTACTTCGCGATTTAGCCGAACATGGCAAAAAGCAAATGGAAAACCTTTTCAAACTATGGCTTCCCGGAAAAATGGTTTCGTTTTTTATCAATAAACTTGGTTTAGATGCTGCCAAGGAAGGGCATCAGCTTAACGCCAACGAACGCAAGCGTATTCGATTGCTTATGAAGGATTTTCGTTTCGAGGTAACAGGTAATAGGTCGTTTAAAGAAGCCATTATTACCGCGGGCGGGGTGAGTATCAGCGAAATAGATTCGAAAACAATGGAGTCGAAACTTGTAAAAGGTTTATTTTTTGCTGGCGAAGTGCTTGATTTAGATGCTAATACTGGCGGATTTAATTTGCAAATAGCTTATTCAACTGCTTGGTTGGCGGCTAAAAACTGTGCAAAAAAGGTAGTAGTTTAGGAACTGCTATGCTTTATGAGCTGATATTGCCCACAGTTATTTTTTACTTTTTTCTTTAAATTCCTTTTCTAGAAACTTGTCATTCAATTCATCTGTCGTAATTGTACGATTATAATCTTTATTCATAAGTCTTTTTGCTATTCGCTTATCTCCAGTCCATAATATTGAATGTAAATGATTATTTAGTGCAATAAACCTATATCAGCAACCCAACTTACCCTGAGTATTTAAGATTGAACTAAATACAATATTTGAGTCAACTACAATTTTCATTTAATAGCTCTGCGTTTTTTAATTTTTTTCCACATCGATCTGTTTGCAGAGTTCGCTAAAGAATCTGCATCTATTTGTTTAGCAGTAGATTTCGCAGTTAGTTCTTTATATTTCAAATAATCAAGCATATTCTGCAATTCAGTCAAATCAACATAGGATGGAAGTCGGACCAATATCTCTGAACTTGTTCTTTCAAGAATTATATTAGTTTTTTTGTAAAATTCACGATTTTAAAAATCAAATTATGTTAATAAACAAAACTATTGTATCCTATTGAAAATACAGCTATTACAGCAATCCTAATTGTGGCCAACTTTCAGTTATAGGGAAGTTAGGAGAATAAAATGGTGTTTTTCAACGTGTTGCCCCCCTTTTATGCCATTTTACTTTAGTCGTTTGCTTCGTAGTAATAGGAATAGTCAATCCCTTTCATAAACATTTCGCGGTCGTTTATTTTGGTGGTGAGCGCATTTTCCAAAAGTGTTTTCAGAACACTACTTTTGGTTGGACTTAGCATCATTGCGTTCATGTAATCGTGCTTGCTTATTTTACTCCAATCAACGCATTTTTCGAGGCGTTTTTTTAGTATCAAATCCAGCCATATTCTGGCGCTTCTGCCATTACCTTCCATAAAAGGATGTGCAATGTTCATTTCAACATATTTGTTTACAATTTCGTCAAATGTAGTTTCGGGCATTGCTTCTATTTGCTTTAATGTGTCGCCTAAAAAGCGCGATACGGCAAATTGAAAACCACCTTTTGAAATATTTTTTTGTCTTATTTGTCCAGCAAAATCATACAATCCGCCAAACAAATAAGCGTGTATTTGCTGCAAACCTTTAGATGTTCCAACTTCTATGCTGTTGATAAAAGTACTTTCAAACAGTGCATAGGCTTTTGTTTTGCTTTTCCCGTCAATGCTTTCATCGCTAAAAGTAAACCAATCAATAAAACGATTTGCTTTTTTGCCCGGAAATTCTTTGCCTAAGGCAATAATGCCAGTATAATCCAACATATCAGTTAAATATCGTTTACCGTCTTTTGCTAGAAGTTTCAGTTGGGTAGTGGCACTACCCAACTCGATATTTTCTTTTTTCAGCTTCGCTTTAAGGTATTTCCAATAGTTGCGAGTTTTGGTGTAGTCGTCTTGGTCGGTAAGCAAAGCTACAATATCCAACACGCTAAACCACCACTTGGCGTTTTGCTCGTCCCAAACGGCTCGTACTTCGCGGTCGTCAAAAAAACGTATGGATATTTTTGCATTACTCATGCGTAAGAGTTAAAAAAAGTAAAAGCCCAAATTATCTTTATTTGCTATCTAGTAGATTTTCAAACCTTAATTGGCGTTATTAACAAATCTATTTCAGGGCCTTCAGGCTTAAATCGAGGCTTTTTATTTGATGCGTTAAAGCGCCAACCGATATATAATCGACACCGCAAAGTGCATAGGCGCGAAGGGTATTAATGGTAATGCCGCCCGACGATTCGGTTTCGTATCTACCAGCAATTAATGTAACTGCTTGACGCGTAGTTGGTAAGTCGAAATTATCGAGCATAATACGGTGAATACCGCCTAAGCTCATAATTAATTCAATATCAGCAATATTTCGAGCTTCCACTTCAATTTTGAGATTTTTATTGTTCTGTTTTAGGTAAGTTTTAACCGAATTAACTGCGTTTTTAATGCCTCCAGCAAAATCGATATGGTTGTCCTTAATGAGTATCATGTCGTACAAGCCAATGCGGTGGTTTTCGCCTCCTCCAAGTTTTACTGCCAATTTGTCGAGAAGGCGCATTCCTGGCGTGGTTTTGCGAGTGTCTAAAACTTTGGTTTTTAGTCCGTTGAGCTTTTCAACATAAATATTTGTTTGGGTTGCAACACCACTCATTCGTTGCATTATGTTTAGCACCAATCGTTCGCATTGAAGAATGGTAAGAACTTTACCTTCCACTGTAAAGGCTATGTCGCCATATTTTACTCGGCTTCCATCGGTAATTAACTGATTGAATACAACTTGCGAATCGAACTTCTCGAAAATAAGTTTGGCAATTTCAATACCAGCAATTATACCGTCGTCTTTTACAATAAGTTGCGCTTTGCCAATAACTGTTGATGGAATTATTGCAAGCGAGGTGTGATCGCCATCGCCAACATCCTCTTTAATAGCGTTTTCAATAAACTGGTGAACAATAGGATTATCAGTTATTTTCATCTTCTATTCGAAAATTGTGTATAGTCAATTCGTTGTTAATACCTTTCATTAAATAATAAACTCTATAACGCCCCTTAGTAGTTATAAGTGTGCCAATTACATACTTAGAGGCATCTTTTCCACCTTCGTGAAGCTTAATAAAACGATCTTGCGATGGTATATTTTGCCTAAAAAAGTCTTTTAAAATAAGCTCAACCTGAGGTTTGCTATAAACGCCTTCCTTATCGAGTATTATTAGCTCGATGTTTGAGTTAAAATATTTAGCCAACTCTTTGGCATTGCCAGCTTTAATAGCATTTATAATACCATCGTTTATATTTACTTGCTGAGAGAAACCAGCGTGTAATTGTAAAAAAACAAAGACCAATAGTATCGATAATGTACGTTTTGCAGTTTTCATTACGTTCTAAATTTTAATGGTTATGAACTAACAAGCAAAAACTAAACCACAAATTAAATCATTTTTTCTGTGGGAGAACTAATAAAACAAAATAGCTTAGTAAATTTAGCCATTTAAAATTATAAATTGTGAAGGTTTGTTTTTTATTATTGGGTAAAACTACCGAGGCTTATTTGCGCGAAGGTATTGGGATTTTCGAAAAGCGGGTTAAAAATTATCTTACTTTCGATTTAAAAATACTTCCCGAGCTTCGTAATACTGCTAATTTAAGCTTCGAGCAGCAGAAAAGTATGGAAGGAAAGCTAATTTTGGCAGCTATTGAACCTTCCGATTGGGTTGTGTTGCTCGATGAAGCGGGTTTAGAGATGAGTTCGGTTGAGTTTTCGAAATACATACAACGCTCTATGCTTCAGAGCCGAAAGAGTATTGTGTTTGTTATTGGCGGCCCATACGGGTTTGCAAAAGAGGTGTACGATAGAGCCAACGAAAAAATGGCTTTATCGAAAATGACTTTTTCGCACCAAATGGTTCGTTTGGTATTTTTAGAACAGCTGTACCGAGCAATGACAATACTTAAGAGCGAGCCTTATCATCATTAATTTACCAACGGCATGAATGTAAAACCGAGTTTGAAGTATCTGCTTATTGCTTTAACAATTCTGTTGTTTGGTAAATTAACCGAGCAAAATATTTTATTTCCACGGTTCAACCAATCGTATGCGCAACGGTTTCAGAAAGTGTTTAGCTATAAGGAAAAGGAATTAAACCAGATACTTTTACAATGCACCGATTCGGTAAGAGGTTATCATAGAAATAGAACAAGTGAGCTTGGTCTTTCGAAATATGTTGGATTGCTCGAAAGTAAAGGCTTAGCGATATTTATTTATGAGAACGATAGCTTGAGGTTTTGGTCGGATAATACCATTCCAATTGCCAATGAATATTCGAAATGCGGCATAGATACCTCGTTTATTTATTTGCGAAACGCATGGTATGTGCCAATGACTAAGAAGCTTAACAGTGTTGTGGTTGTTGGGCTTATTCAAATTAAGCAAGTGTATCAGTTTGAAAATAAGTTTCTTATAAACGAATTTCAACCCGATTTTCATTTCCCTGCAACGGTAAAAATATCGTCGAAAATATTGCCAGCAAGCTTTCCGATTGTTAACTCGAAGCAGAAATTTGTATTTTCGTTAGTGTTCGATAGCGGTGCGCATCATTCACTATATCAATCGTATATACCATCGTGGTGCTACTTTATTGTTATATTGTTTCTTATATGGTTTTTTTATGAGTTAATAAAATCAATATCAAATACATACATTCGAAATGTGGCAATTGTTGTTTTAGCATTAGGGCTTCTGTGGGTTAAGTATGCGATGCTTCAAAATCATTTTCCACAAGTTTTTTATGAGTTGGACCTGTTCCGACCGTTTATTTTTGGTACACATGGCATACTGCCATCATTAGGCGATATGCTAATATGGTCGATATTAATATTTTCCATCGTTTTTATTTTTTATAAGGAATTTTCGGTGCCCGAGTCCAACATGCGGAATGTTAGGAATTGGAAAGTTTATGTATTTCTGGTACTGCATCTTATAGCCGTGTTATGCGCGTTTTTGGGCATTTTTTCGCTTGTAAAAAGCATTATTCTAAATTCTACTATATCGTTCGAAGTTAGTAAGTTACTGCTGTTCGACACGTATAGTCTTATAGGATATGTTATTATAATGCTGCTTTTTGCATCGTTTATGTTTTATTTCGATAAAGTTTTGTTGCTTTTTCAAAACCAGATTTCGTTTCTTAGTTTTAATATTATCTTCCTGATAGTTAGTATTGTTTTAACCATAATTTTTTATATAATTGGTATTGAGGTACATCTTGTATCTGTTGTTTTTGTAATTATTTTGGGGATAAGTATTAGTTACGTAAGCTACAAATTATCAACTATTTATAGATATTCGACATTTATATATTTAGTACTGCTTTTCGCAGTTTATACAGTTATAGTGGTTTCGGAATTTTCGAAGCTTAAGAACTTGAATAACAAGAAAGTACTTATTACTAATTTGGCTAACGAGCACGATGCGGTGGCCGAATTTAAACTTAGAGATGAAATAAACGATAGGCTTACAGCCGACACTGTACTTAGTAAGTATGTGTTTAATAGAGAAATAGATAATATTGAAACACATTTAAAAAACCGATATTTTAATACGTATTTCGATAAATACAACCTTCAAAACATAACTATTTGTAATTCAGCCGATAGTGTTTTTTTATCGGACAACACACAGCAGCATTGCTATTCGTTTTTTAAATCGTTGATTACCGAAAAGCAAACCCTTCCAGAAACTAACTTCTATAATATTGATAATTACAATGGTAGAATTAGCTATTTAGGGCATTTCGTGTTTAATTCTAAAAAGTTTAAGTTGCCCGTTTCGCTGTATATCGAACTGGAGTCGAAACTTATTAGCGAAGAGCTGGGATACCCAGAATTATTGCTCGATAGCCGATTTTCGTACCGCTCGAAACTTATCGATTATTCTTACGCCAAATATTATAATGGAAACCTTGTATCTCAATATGGGTTATATCCTTACAATATTTCTTCTAAAGTTTTCAATACCGAAAATGTCGATTTTGTTACAATTAAGCTCGATGCGTTCGATCACATGTTGTATCGTATTGATAATAATACTATTATCGTATTAAGTTCGCCCACGGTAACACTGCTCGATTTGCTAATATCATTCTCTTACACTTTTGCAGTTTATTTTCTGGTGTTAACACTTGTTATTCTGTTAATTAACCTTCCTGTATTCAAGAATAACTTTCATCCTAACTTTAAGAATAAGATTCAATATTCTATGATGTCGGTTATGTTCCTGTCGCTTATACTAATAGGTGGCGGAACATTGTACTTTAATATTAAGCAATATTATTCGAAACATTACGAGGCACTTGGCGAAAAAATGCAATCGATTTATATCGAGATGCTTCATAAAATGGGGCAGGAAAAGAAGATTGATAATACTTGGAAGTCGAATTCGAACGAAAGCCTAAACGAAATTTTGATTAACCTTTCCAATATATTTTATATCGATATTAATATGTACGATACCAATGGCAGTATTATAGCTACTTCCCGACCAGAAGTTTTTGGTAAAGGGCTTATTGGTAACAAAATTAACATGAAAGCTTACAATGCGTTGGCTATCGAAATGAAGCCTAAAGTTATTCATAATGAACAAATTGGACATTTAAGTTATATTTCGGCGTATGTTCCGTTTAAAAATTCCGATAATAAGTTACTCGCTTATCTTAATTTACCCTATTTTACTAGGCAGGAAGTATTGTCTCGCGAAATATCGACTATGATTGTTACAGTTGCAAACGTTTATGTACTGTTTTTGTTATTAACGTTTCTTATCGCTATGTTTTTGTCGAGGAAAATTACTTTGCCGTTGCGAATTATTCAATTGAAATTCAGCGAGATAAAGCTTGGGCAGAAATACGAAAAAATTAATTACGTAAGTAACGACGAAATAGGAGGTTTGGTAAACGAGTACAATCGTATGGTTTCGGAGCTTGAGAAAAGTGTGGAACTGCTTGCAAAATCGGAGCGTGAATCGGCATGGAGGGAAATGGCCAAGCAAATAGCTCACGAAATTAATAACCCTCTAACTCCCATGAGACTTAGTGTACAGCATCTTCAACGTGCGTGGGCCGACAAAAGCGAGAGATTCGACGAGTTTATGAATCGAATTTCAAAAACGCTTATCGATGAGATTGATAATTTGTCGTCGATAGCATCGGAATTTTCGAATTTTGCAAAAATGCCAACTGCCAATAACCAACAAATCAATCTGATAGCTAAGATAGAGAATGTAGCTAATCTGTTTATCAATACCGATGTAATGTTTACTATTAATAGTAGTAAGCATACCGAAGTTGCTGTTTTTGCCGATAAAGAGCAGATATCCAGAGTATTTATTAACCTTTTCAAAAATGCAATACAATCGGTCGATAAGGATGTTTCACCATCGATAGTTATTGATATTCAAATAGATGAATCGTTTGTAATTGTTTCGGTAAAGGATAATGGTAAAGGAATACCAAAAGAAATGCGCGACAAGCTATTTAGGCCTAATTTTACAACAAAAACTAGCGGTATGGGATTGGGGTTGGCAATGGTTAAAAACATTGTAGAAAGCTCAGGCGGTGCAATTACTTGCGTAACCGAAATAGGTAAAGGAACAACATTTTTAATACGACTACCTGTTTATCAAATAATTGAGTGATACAAGTTAGGTATTGCAGACTACTTAATAATCTATTTATTAGCTGTTGTTATTTCTTCTTTTTCGATGTTTTATCCTCTTGTAACATTTTTTTATGTCCGTCTTTCAACTCTTTTTTTACTTCGGAAAGTTGCCTCTCTTGCGGTAAATTTTCTGGGTTCTTGCCTACGTTATTTTGAATAATACCGCTTACTTCTTTGCCTACTTGAGAGTGAGTTTGTTCTAAATCAGGTTGACCAGATATTTTTTTGTTTTTAATTCGTTCTTCTGTTTGTGTTACTCTAAATAAATTTGCCGCCAACTCTGTACGACCCATATAATCCATAAGTTTCCCCTTTTTTTCACCATGTTTATTCTCGAGTTTCCATGATGGCATATTATACATACTTATGTACCCAGCATTTTGAAATTTAGCAAAATACGACTGCGCTATCGCAACCTCAACCTTTTTAGGATTACCATTCATTACAGCTATATAGCATGCAAACCTCGATAATTTAAAATCTTGAAAAATACGTCCTTCAATTTCTCTTTGCTGCGCTATAATATTTTCACAATGAGGAATCCCTAACGATACAAACGCTTTTGTAGCCCTATCCAATACACTTTGAAATGATTTCATGTCATTGTAGCCAAGCATTGCCATTAAATCAGATGCCCACCAAAATGTCAAACCATTTTTATTTTTAAAATCTTCAAATGATAACGCCCTATTATTAGTGTTTTGTACTCGTCCATAAATAGTAATTTCGAATGCCAAAAATACAAAAAGAATGTCCGAAAAGGAATTTTAAAAATTATTTTTGTTGAAAATCTAGGTTATCAATCTTCGTTTTGGATTATAGGTTTTAATTGCAATAGCATGCTGCAACAAAATACTCAATTGTAAGAAATTGTAAAAAAACTTTTTTAAACAGTTGGATTTTTGTAATGTTGTACTCCAATAAAAAAACAGTTTTATTGTGTAAAGTACTGATTTTTAACTTAAAACATTTATTATGCCACTAAAAAACAAAATTCTGGAACTTCAAAAACGTAGAGAACTTGTTCAGCAAGGAGGTGGAGAAAAAGCCATCGAAAAGCAAATTGCAATGGGCAAACTCACAGCTCGTGAGCGTATTACATCCATTGTTGATAAGGACTCTTTTAACGAATACGACCTGTTCGTTGAACACGATGCCAGAGATTTTGATATGGACAAAGTAACATTAGCTGGCGATGGTGTGATTACTGGAACAGGAACCATTTACGGACAGCCAATTGGTATTTATGCTCAAGACTTTACAGTTGCTGGTGGCTCGCTGGGTTCGATGCATGCTCGTAAGATAACCAAGATCATGGATCACACCCTTAAAATGAAAATGCCTCTAATAGGTATAAACGACTCAGGTGGAGCGCGTATTCAGGAAGGCGTTAACTCGCTAGCAGGGTATGGCGAAATATTTTTTCGTAACACACTGTCATCGGGGGTTATACCGCAAATATCGGTAATACTGGGTCCATGTGCTGGCGGCGCTGTTTATTCGCCAGCATTAACCGACTTCGTGTTTGTGGTCGATAAAATTTCGAAAATGTTTATTACAGGTCCCGAAGTAATAAAAAGTGTTTTAGGCGAAGAAATTAGTCAGGAAGATTTGGGTGGAGCAAAGGTACACAGTGCAATTACGGGTAATGCTCATTTTTATGCCGAATCGGAGTTGGAATGTTTCGAGCAGATAACTAAGTTGTTGAGTTTCATTCCTTGGAATAACATTAAAAAGGCAACCAAGATTGAGCCGAAACTGCCGAACACAAAGTTGAAAATCGATAAAATTATACCCGAAGATGCTAAACAACCTTACGACGTTCGCGATGTAATTAAGTGTATTACCGATGAATCGGATTTCTTTGAAGTTCAGGAATACTGGGCGGCCAATGCTGTAATAGGTTTTGGGCGCATAGGTGGCGAGACAGTTGGGTTTGTTTGTAACCAACCACTTGTATTAGCTGGTGTTCTCGATTGCGACTCGTCCGACAAAATGGCACGTTTTATTCGCTACTGCGATGCGTTTAATATTCCTATCGTAACATTAGTCGATCTACCAGGTTATCTTCCAGGTGTGGATCAGGAGCACGCTGGTGTAATTCGTCACGGAGCTAAAATACTTTATTCTTACAGCGAGGCAACTGTTCCGAAAGTAACACTTATTCTTCGCAAAGCTTATGGAGGCGGTTATATTGCAATGGGTTCGCGCCATTTACGTGCCGACTTTGTATTTGCTTGGCCAACTGCCGAAATTGCTGTTATGGGCCCCGAAGGTGCTGCAAACATTATCTTCCGCAAGGAAATTATAGCTGCCGAAGATCCGGAAGCAATGCGTAAACAAAAAGTTCAAGAATATAAAGAGAAGTTTGCTAACCCTTATGTAGCTGCATCTAAAGGTTATATCGATGCTGTTATTGAACCGCATGAAACCCGTTCGAGAGTTATTCATGCACTTGAGGTTTCCACATACAAAGATGCTGGAATGCCTAAAAAGAAACATGGAGTTCCTCCGTTCTAAGAAGCATTGTTTCAATTATATAGTGCTTTGAATTAATATAACATATTAGTAGAACTAAAAAGTGTATGACAATGCAGACAAAAAAAGCTGACGGAGACGAAAAGCCTAAATTTCAGTCGTTTACTGTTGACGAAACAACGTATCAAACCCTGTTAACGCCATCATTCGAAAAGCGTAAAAATTGGGTAAAGCCCGATGAGAAAAAGATTCTTTCATCGTTACCAGGCACAGCCATACAAGTAAACGTTAAAAAAGGCGATAAAGTTAAGGTTGGGCAAACAGTTCTTATTTTCGAAGCAATGAAAATGATGAATACTGTAACTGCCTATCAGGATGGCGTTATTAAGGATATTTACGTTAAACCAGGCGACAAATTTTCGAAAAATCATTTGATTTTCGAATTCGAATAAAGTAAAGAACAATTAATACGAGAGGGTGGGATACAAAAATATCTCGCCCTTTTGTTGTTTATATATGTTAATTGTTTAATAAACAAGTATATAACTTAACTTTCTATTCCTTATACCAGCCAGCATACATCTTGTAATTATTGGCTATTTTTTGTATCATGTCGGCAGTTTGTTGAGGCTCAATGTCTTTAAGTTTTTTTGCCGGATTTCCACCCCAAACGCTATTTGGCTCAACCACGGTGTTCGATAGCACAATTGCTCCTGCAGCTATAATTGAGTTTTCGCCAATTACGGCATAATCCATAACAATAGCGCCCATGCCCACCAATACATTCGACGATATTTTTGCCCCGTGAATGACTGCGTTGTGCGCAATGGAAACATTATCGCCAATTTCCACAACCGATTTCTGATAAAGCGTGTGCAACACTGCACCATCCTGTATGTTAACGTTGTTGCCTAGTCGTATCGAATTTACATCGCCGCGCAAAACGGTGTTGAACCAAATACTGCAATCGTTTCCTATTACAACATCGCCAATAATGGTTGCGTTTTCGGCTAGGTAACAGTCGTTTCCAATAATAGGAGTAAAACCTCGTACCGATTTAATTAGAGCCATATTTTATTTATAAATTTTATAACTACTTTATTGCCATTCGTTTAGACTAACTGTTCTTTCGAAATCATCTATCCCTTCAACGTCGGGGCAAAAGTTAATTCCTGTTAAATTCTCTACCGAATCTATCGAAACCGCAAAGTCGAAAATTGACTTGTCGGAGCCTTCGTTTTTCATAACAAACGCAATGGTTTTGTAGGTTGGCGTCGATATATCAACAATTATCTTATAGTATAACAATGGAATACCAATCTTGTTGTTTATGCCAATGGTTGGCAAGTTGTTGGTAAGTACTGGCCCCGTTATTACTACAATGCTATCGTTTGCCAACGCCCACTCGCGCACTTTTTCTTCGAGATTTTTCCATATACCTCGGTTGAAACTAGGTACTTGCGGACTCATATTAGTCATAAAAAATGTTTCGTCCATGGTTGTTTCGCTCCATGTCATATCGCCCGACGGGCATAAATGACCTTTATCGTAGCCGCTTCCTTTATAATCGTCGGGTATTGCCGAACCAGTTAAAATTTGATTGTCTTCGCGAAAATGATCCTTTCGCGCAACAACTTTGTTTTCAACCATATTATTGGTAAGAAGGTACATAACCCATTCGGCTTGTTCGTACTTTTCGTTATACTCTAAAGTAAATGCCGAATATGTAACTACTTGACCTACTGCTCCATCTTTTGGATAAGCGGTTATTATCGATTTTAAATTAGTGCTAACTTTTACAATATCAGGCTCTTCGACTTTACTGCTACACATCCAAAGCCAAATGGAAGCAACAACTATTAAAAAAATAATGGCGACAATTTTATTCATAAAATATACGTAAAGAGACAATTACTGTAACTTTAACTTTTTTGAGTTTGTAAAATTACTAAAACATAACCGACTTTTATCACCGACTCGATGTGTTAGTTTAATCTATTTATTTCTCAATATAAGCAATATTTAAAATTTATGTTTTATAACCTAATGTCGTACAACACAACCTTTGCGAAAATTGAGTAACTTAACATATTAATTTTGTAATTGTTATGTGCTAATTATAAAAAACTTCTAGCACTACTGGATATAAAGCATATAGGCATCTTTTATTACTTTATTAGCTAGTTTTGTGTAATTTTAAACGAGGTCATTAACGTAACTTTCCTTTATGAGTAATCGGGCAAAAGTACAAGAGATTGAAGATGTTGTTGTTAAGTTTGTAGGTGATTCGGGCGATGGCATGCAGTTAACTGGAACTCTGTTTTCGGATGCGGCCGTTAAGGCTGGCAACGATATGGCTACTTTTCCCGATTTTCCGGCCGAAATACGCGCTCCGCTCAATACCGTTGCGGGAGTATCGGGTTTTCAGGTACATATTGGCAGCAGTAAAATTCATACCTCTGGCGATTATTGCGATGTGCTGGTAGCCATGAACCCCGCGTCGCTTAAAGCAAACCTTAAATGGGTTAAGCCTGGAGCAACTATAATTGTTGATATTGACACGTTCGAAGAGAAGGCGTTTGCGAAAGCGGGTTACGACTCTAACCCATTGGATAACGGTAGTTTAGATTCGTACTACATTCTTAAAGCTCCTGTTTCGTCGATGACTAAGGCTGCGCTTACCGACTTGCCCGTTGATACCAAAATGGCCGACAAAACACGTAACATGTTCGCTTTGGGGTTAATGCTATACATTTTTAACCGCCAGCTCGAACCTACCATTAAGTATATTAACAACAAATTCGGCAAAAATCTTCCAGTTCTTGAAGCTAATGTTGCTGTTCTTAACGCAGGATACAATTATGCCGACACCATTGAGGCGCTTCCATCGATTTATAATATTGCTCCAGCGGTAATTGAAAAGGGTAAGTACCGAAATATCACTGGTAATATAGCTGCCGCTTGGGGTTTGCTGGCTGCGTCCGAACGTTCGGCGCGTCCTTTATTTTTAGGCTCGTACCCAATTACACCGGCTACCGATATTATGATTGAGTTGGCGCGTCATAAGTCGCTTGGTGCGAAAGTGTTTCAAGCCGAAGACGAAATTGCAGGTATATGCTCATCGCTTGGCGCAAGTTTTGCAGGTTCGTTGGCGGTTACAACCACGTCGGGGCCTGGCTTATCGCTTAAAAGCGAAGCCATTGGATTGGCGGTAATTACCGAGTTGCCGATTGTAATTATCGATGTTCAGCGAGCGGGGCCTTCAACGGGAATGCCAACAAAATCGGAACAAGCCGATCTTTACCAAGCCCTGTTTGGTCGAAATGGCGAGTGTCCAACGGTTGTAATGGCCGCTTCGTCGCCCGCCGATTGTTTTTATGCAGCTTTCGAAGCGGCTAAAATAGCCATGGAGCACATGACACCGGTTTTGTTGCTCTCCGACGGTTACATAGCCAATGGCTCGCAACTATTTAAAATACCGAAAGTTGCCGATTTGCCGGAAATTCATCCTCCTATTGCAAAACCCAACGACCCCAATTATAAGCCTTTCCGCCGCGATCCCGAAACATTTGTGCGTCAATGGGCTTTCCCTGGAACCGAGGGTTTGCGCCACCGAGTGGGAGGTTTGGAAAAAGAAAACGGAATTGGCACTGTTTCTACCGACCCCAATAATCACCAATTGATGGTTGACATGCGGGAAGCGAAAGTTCAAAAAGTGTCGGAATATATTGCTGATCAGAAAATTATTGGCGAGAATGAAGGCGATTTACTAATTGTTAGTTGGGGAGGCACTTTAGGAGCTATGACATCGGCTGTTGATACACTTCAGAAGGAAGGTAAAAGTGTAAGTTTGGCTCATTTTAAGCATATTATGCCGTTGCCCAAAAATACAGCTAACGTATTAAAAGGCTTTAAAAAAATATTAGTGTGCGAATTAAATAGCGGTCAGTTTGTTAACTACCTGCGAATGAAACACCACGAACACTCTTATTTTCAATACAATAAGGTGCAAGGCTTACCCTTTATGGTTTCCGATTTAATTGCTAAGTTTAACCAAATGCTTAACGAAAAATGAACAATCAATATACAATTACCAACCTAACGGTTGAGAAAAGCGAAACTCCGCTCAGCAAGGACGATTTTGTTAGCGATCAGATGGTGCGATGGTGCCCAGGGTGCGGTTCGCATGCAATTTTAAATTCGGTTGAAGCCGTTTTTCCTAAAATAGGTTACAAGAAGGAGAACTTCATGATTGTTTCGGGAATAGGTTGCTCGTCGCGATTTCCGTATTACGTTAATACTTACGGCTTTCATGGTATTCATGGGCGTGCCTCGGCAATTGCCACTGGCGTGAAACTGGCCAATCCTGGTTTAAGCGTTTGGATTGCTACTGGCGATGGCGACTCGATGGCTATTGGTGGAAACCATTTTATTCATCTTATAAGGCGAAATGTAGATGTAAATCTATTACTATTTAATAATCAGATATATGGCTTAACAAAAGGGCAATATTCTCCAACTTCTCCAATGGGAACGGTTACAAAAACCTCGCCGCAAGGTACTATAGAACACCCATTTAACCCTGGCGAATTAGTTATTGGTTCGCAAGGAACTTTTTTTGCGCGGGTAATCGACAGTAATCAAAAAATGATGACAGAAGTAATGTTCGAATCTGCACGCCACGATGGTACTTCGGTAATTGAGATACTCCAGAACTGTATTATTTTTGCCGATAAAACACATGCAATGGTTACGTCGAAGGAGTTACGCGACGACCGTCAACTTCATTTAGAGGACGGCAAACCAATGCTTTTTGGTAAGGATAAAACAAAAGGCATTCGTTTGAACGGAACTCACCTCGAAGCTGTTACCATTGGCGTTGATGGTATTACCGAAAAAGATATTTTAGTGCACGACCAATACAGAGCCGACCCCGGTATTCATTTAATGCTTTCAAAAATGTCGCCACCCGAACTGCCTGTTGCACTTGGTGTTATCCGTTCGGCACGCTTTTCAACCTACGACGATTTGGTTGAGGAACAGATACATTACGCAAAAGCAAATTCGAAAATTAAATGTGTTGACGATCTGCTAAATTCGGGAGATACGTTTACAATTGAGTGAAAACTAACCCATCAACAAACACAAACTAATATTTGCAATTAATTGAAAATTGCTGGATAGTTGGTAAGAAAGAGGGTTGATTAATTCAGCAAAAAATGCTATTTTTGAGCAATTTAAAATTGTAATCAACATTGTTATGACTACACCTACATTTTTATTCCATACTACTAGTAAAATAGTATTGCTAAAATTGTTTTTAATGTCCTTTTGTCCACTTGTTTTTAGTCAAAATAGTCAAAAACAAGCGGTTGACTATATAAACCCTTTAATAGGAACCACTCACAAAGGTTTTGATCTTAAACCTGGCGATGGCTCGAAATATGCTCTCGAAGGTGGTGGCAAAATTCCGTGTACCGGTTTGCCTTTTGCAATGACGAATTTTGTTGCTCAAACCGGCGAAACAATGATTTCTAAACCAGCCTACACATACGAAGACTCCACCATACTGGGCTTTACCGCCACTCGCCAACCTACTTTATGGATGGGCGACTATGGATATGTTTCTATTATGCCTCAAGTGGGTAATTTACAGGTACTTCCTCAGAAAAGAAAACTGAATTTTAAACACTCCGATGAAATATCGAAGCCTAATTATTATTCGGTAAAGCTTAATTTGCCTAATAAAAATCAAATAAAAGCCGAAATGACATCAACCGAGCGATGCGGAATGTTGCGGTTTACTTTTCCAAAATCCGAAAACTCGCATTTTATTGTTCAGTCAATAAACGTTAACGACTCCATTTTGCCTTGGATTCAGTATGTTTCTTCTACCGAAAACCGATTAAAAAGCTATACTGCATACATAAAAATTAATAAAGAAAGTGGCGAAATAGTTGGCTATAACCCCGATAGGGTAAGTTTAAATTTAGGGCCCGATTTAAAAAACTTTAAAGGTTGGTTTGTTATTCAATTCGAAAAACCCATAAATAATTGTGGAGTATGGAATAACAACGACCTTAATGCCAATATTTTAGAAAGTTATGGCAAGAAACGACTTGGGGCTTATGTAAGTTTTCCGACAAACAAAAACGAAGTGATAAAGGTTAAAATCGGCACATCGCTTATTAGTCTTGAGCAGGCACGCGAAAACCTTAAAGCCGAATTACCCGATTGGAATTTTGATAAAGTAGTTATAGATACTCGTGAGGCTTGGCAAAAGTGTATGGAATCGTTTGCTATTGAGGGTGTTAACGAAGATCAGAAGTCTGTTTTTTATACTGCACTATACCACACGCTTCAATACCCTAGAATTCTCTCGGAATATGGGAAATATTATAGCGCTTTCGACGACACTATACACCAAGGAGTTTCGTACAACGACTATTCGCTATGGGACACATACAGGGCACTTCACCCATTGTTAATTTTTATTCAACCCAATAGAGTGGGCGATATGATTACCTCCATGCTAAATATGTACAAAGAAGGCGGATGGTTGCCTATGCTGCCGAACCCTGCCGAAACTAACATTATGATTGGCACACATGCCGATGCCGTTATTGCCGATGCATACGTTAAGGGCATTCGAAATTTCGATACAAACATAGCTTATGAAGCCATGCGTAAAAATGCCTTTATGCCTACCGAAGGCGATTTACTTCATTTCCGCAACGACGACCGGCAAGTTTGGTATGGCTACGAAGGCCGAGCCGGCTTGGCGTTTTATCATTCAATAGGTTATGTACCACACGATTATAAGACAGAATCGGTTTCGCGAACAATTGAATATGGTATCGATGACTACTGCATTGCTCAAGTAGCTAAAGATTTAGGTAAAAACGAAGACTACAACAAACTCATAAACTGGTCGAAAAGCTATAAGAATTTATACAATTCAAACACTGGTTTTTATGCCCCACGATTATATAGCGGAAATTGGGCAGTACCAACTGATGCAGGATTTACCGAAGGCAGTCCGTGGACGTATCTTTTTGGTGCAATGCACGATGTTGACGGAATGATTGATATTATGGGAGGGAAGGAGAAGTTTGCCACTCGATTAGACCAATGTTTTAACGGTAATTTTTACAGACACGACAACGAACCCTGCCATCATTACATTTATTTATACAACTATTGCAACCAACCTTGGAAAACGCAGGAATTGGCTCGCTATCATTCGAAGTTCAACTACCGTAATGCTCCAAATGGTGTCAATGGCAATGAGGACTCTGGTCAAATGTCGGCTTGGTATATATTTACCGTAATGGGATTTTATCCGGTTACGCCTGCATCGGGCATTTATGCTTTGGGGGCGCCACAATTTCCTAAGCTAACAATGAATTATACGGTTAACGGTAAGCCATGTAAATTGGAA
>JANYAP010000029.1 GCA_025361285.1 Bacteroidales bacterium
TACATGTATGTAAATATTTTTCGTTAAAAAACCATCCTAAAACAGTCCCAAAAGTCAAAATCACCAAAAAATCACTTAAAAAAAATGGTCGGCAGCACAAAGAGCTCACCCAAATTATACAATCGCTCAATTTAGGTATAATACATAATCCAAATAACCCAAATGAGCGTAATCACTTATATATCCTGTAAAAATAAATGACAGAGATTTGATCAAAGAGGGAAGAAATACTATTGATAAAACCAATACTAATTCAAAAAACCGTAAATGTCTTGCATTCATTTTTTATATCTAACAAATTAATTATTTCACGTAAAATGCCGTTTTTAAATATCGCCCAACAATGCTATATATACAATACTTCGGTAAAATGATATAGCTATAAATTAAAAATTGGCCAACTTTAATGTTGCTCAGTCGAATCCTGAAAATGCATTATTTTATCGGTTCAAGCAAGTAAAACAGCCGATATAATAAATACCATGTGAATAGCTATTTGCAACCATGTGTCTTGTAATGGAATATTATGAATATCGACAAATATTTTTAAGAGATGCACACCCGAAATGTTTATTGATATGTGTCCAAAACAACTTCAAAATTTAAAGCTTTGGCAACCAATAATTACCCGACAAAACCAATAACGACAGCATTTGAATGGTATTATCGTAATACTGGTAGTCTTTAAATTCAAAATCGGCAATAAAATCCCAACAATCGTTTACCCATTCCTGATTTTCGATATTAACCATAGCGCCAACGGCAAATGGGCATACAAACGACGGAACTGTGAAATTTGCCCCTGCAATAGGTTCGCCGTTAAGGTGGTATCCGGCACATATTTGATCGGCGTTATTAATGGTCGATTCCTGTATCCAGTTATTTAATGGTGTTAAAAGATTTTTTGCACGTTCATCGCCAAATATCACGTAATCTATAGCCACTCTATAAGGCACTCGGCAAGCGTTGTAGTAATATTCGCCGTCGTGCTTCGATTCCAAATAGTTTGGTTTCGAGGGCGAGTATTTACCTTTGTCGAAAGCAATAAAATCGGGTATCAAACCAGCTTTTGGGCTGTATTTATTTCGAAGTTGCTCGAATATCAAATACGTGTTGTCAATTACCTTCAACCACACTGCATTTGGGTAAAAGGCGTTAAAAACGCGTAAATGTGCAGGCATAAAATCCGACGATCGGATGTCGTAAAAATCGAAGTCGCCAAAAACGTTATTGTCGCTTAATAAAATACTGTGATTCTTACTATTAATTTCGTGCTTTAGAATGGCTTGGATATTTTTCAGTGCTTCGGCGCGATAATTTATTTCGCCGTTGCTACCCCATTGGTTATCGGCCATTAATAGGGCTAGGGCAATATCCAAATCGCCATCGGTAGCCGACGAATTGTTGCCCTTATGGATATTTGTTTCGCAGCCTTTTAATATGCTCCAGCTCATTAAATACGGGCTTTTATTACTTGGGTGTGCACGTGCAAACTTAAACATACCGTCGAAAATTGTACGTGCATCTTTTTCGTAGCCTGCCATTAGCGCCATAATTTGCATTCCGTAACCCTGCCCTTCCGATACACAAATAGTTTTGCCTTTGCCTTTAACGTTTCCCTCGTCGTTTAATACATAATATTGATTTGTATCGGAGCAATCGTGCCTAAGGTAGGCATGTTTCCATAACGTGTAAAGCTGAACCACGGCATTGTTTTGTTCTGCCCAACTGTGATTTTTAGGCATTACCGAACCCTCGGTATATGTGCGGTTTTGAGGAAAAGGGAACTGTAAATTTTGGGAAAAAATGCACCATATATCGCTGGTTAACATAACTATTAAACAAAATGTCGATTTTTTCATTTCCAATGCGTTATAAAACTTAGGCAAGTTACTCTATTAGTTTATAATTTCTAATAACCAGTTACTTCGAAAAACTGATTTAATAATTTTTAACACCCTATGGTAATAATTAAGTTCATAAATATTAAAAACATTAATTATTCAATATTATCTTTGCCACTTCTTTTTTATAAAACTACCTTAATAATGAATCGCAAAAAAATTGCAGTCGTTTTCGGAACTCGCCCCGATACTATAAAAATGGCTCCTATAATTTTAGAATTGCAGAAAAACGACGATTGTTTCGACGTATTAACCATCGCAACTGCGCAACACCGCCAAATGCTCGATCAGGTTTTAGAGGTTTTTAGCATAAAGCCAAATTACGATTTGGACATTATGGCACCTAAACAAACACTGGCAAGCCTTACAGCAAAAATAATTACAGGTATCGACGAAATTCTCGAAAAAGAAAAACCCGACATGGTTCTTGTTCAAGGCGATACATCAACAACCTGCATTGGTAGCTTGGCGGCCTTTTACCGTCAAATACCTGTAGGACATATCGAAGCTGGCTTACGTACCAACGACCGTGCAAATCCGTTTCCCGAAGAAATTAACCGCCGCATAACTGGCTGTATCACCGATTTACACTTCGCTCCTACCGCATCGGCAAAAAAATCGCTGTTACTCGAAAACACCGATCCTAATACTGTGTTTGTAACCGGCAATACTGTAGTTGATGCATTAAAATACTCGGTTAAAGAAAATTACATATTTACAGTTCCTTTGCTTAATAATATTGTTAAACAGAAGAAGAAAGTGGTGCTTGTAACCATGCACCGCCGCGAAAATTGGGGCAAACCCATGGAAGGCGCTGCTTCGGCAATTAAACGCTTGGCGCAAAAATTTCCCAACTTCGCATTTATATTCCCTTTGCATTTAAACCCTATTGTTCGTGAGGCGGTTACACCATATTTAAAGGATTTACCGAATGTTTCACTTATCGAACCATTGGATTATCTCGATTTTGTAAACTTAATGGCAAAGTCGTATCTTATATTAACCGATTCGGGTGGTGTACAAGAGGAAGGGCCACATTTTGGTGTACCAATTTTGGTGCTACGTTACGTTACCGAGCGCCCCGATGCCGTTGATTATGGCACAGTTAAACTGGTTGGGCTCGACGAAGAAACTATTTACAACACAGCACTTCAACTATTCGAAAACGAAGCCGAATACAAAAAAATGGCAACAGCCGTAAACCCTTATGGCGATGGACTTTCGTCGGAGCGAACAATAAAAATTATAAAGAATTATTTCGGCATGGCTAACGAAGAAGTTGCTGAATTTGTGCCTCGCTAATAACTAATTAAATATCAATTTGATGAAACATCCATGATAACTAATTATCACACAAGGGAATGATTATCGGTGGATGTTCCATGTGGCAAATAAAAAATAATTATAAACAGATGAAACATCCATGATAACTAATTATCACACAAGGAAATGATTATCGGTGGATGTTCCATGTGGCAAATAAAAAACAAATAAAAAACAGATGAAAAGATTTCTTGCATTTTTTCTAATAACTTCGCTATCAATTTATTCGTTAACTGCTCAAATAGAGCCTGTTAAAAAAGTACTAGTTGTAGTTGAAGGCGATTATAACTTAAAGAGTTATGCCACTGCTTATGGGCGACAAATGGCACAACTTCTAGGGCATTTTAAAACCGACGTAAATATTAGTGGTGTAAACAGTTATAAACAAAACGATATAAGTAAATACGACATCGTATTTTACATCGGCTTTTCGTCAAACAACCAAGTGCCAGCGGTATTTGCGCAAGACGCTTTCAACACATCTAAACCCATAATATGGTTAAATTCAGGCTTCGAACAGTGGTGTAAAAATTATAATGTCGATACTAAATTTGGGTTTTCGGTAACACAGTTCGAAAACAATATACCTTATACATCGGTAAAGGCAGGAAACGCCGTGTTCACTAAGGGCACAAAGGATTTAAACCTAATTAAAATATCGAACAAAAGTGCCGTTGAGGTTTGGGCAACAGCTATTTCTACAAAACCAAAAAAGGAAATGCCTTACATGGTAAAATCGAAAAATTTGACATACATAGCCGATTTGCCTTTTGTTGCTGCCAACGAAACCGACCGTTACCTATTGTTCTGCGACAAATTGCACAACATGTTGGGCGAAAAACATCAGGAAATACATAAAGCCATCATTCGTATCGAGGATGTTACTCCTATTCACGACCCAAACAAACTTCGCGAAATAGCCGATATTTTTGCCGAGCGTGGCGTGTCGTTTATGGTTGGGGTAGTTCCTATTTACGTTAATCCGGGCGAGGACAGACGCGTTACACTTACCGACCGCCCCGAGTTGGTTGACGCACTAAAATATATGGTTCGAAACGGCGGAAGCATTGTAATGCATGGGGTTACACACCAATACAAGGGCATTTCAACCGACGATTGCGAGTTTTGGGACGGAAACAAATCCAAACCCATACCTGGCGAAAATACCGAAGATATAGGTAAAAAAATGGAACTCGGTATCGATGAGTTTTTTAAAAATGGTTTATACCCAATAGCTTGGGAGACACCGCATTACGAAGCATCGGTAAAATCGTACGAAACATTTGCCAAATATTTTGGCACAGTGGTTGAACAACGTATGGTGATCGACAATTTCGATTACGGTCAGTATTTCCCCTATATTATTGAAAAGGATATATATGGGCAGAAAATTTACCCCGAAAACCTTGGTTATGTGCCATATAATTCAAATATCGATAGCAGTCGTACGTCAGTTAACCGTATCATTAAAAACGCTGCTACTATACACCAAGTGCGCGATGGAATAGTATCGTGTTTTTTCCATCCTTTTCTCGATTTGAATTTGCTTAAGGAATTAATAGATGGTATAAAAAAGCAGGGCTTTTCGTTTGTCGATTTACGCGATGAGAATAACTGGGTAAAATCGCGCGAAAAGATAATTTTAACTGGCAGTCAGCAGTATAAGATGAACATCGACAACTCTTATCTTCACGAAGCATATTTCGATAACGAAGGCGGAATAACCAAAAAAGTTAATTCGCCAATTCGCGAAATAGGCAATATACAAAAGGACATTACCTTGAGACCAGGTGAATATTATGTTGCCGAAGGAGTTGAGTATAAAGTAAAAGAAACTTCATGGAAAGACAAGATAATACATAATGCGCGAAGCACTTACAATAATTTTTTTGAAGATAATAATTGGCATGAGGCACGTGTATCAATATGTTGGAATCCATCGGCTCGGGGCGCAGCTTTTAACGACCAATCGTCGCTTGCTGCCATTTTTAAAAGCGTAAATATTAGTGTCGACACTATTTTTCTAGGTCAGGATATGAACCTTGCTAACTGCAATTTGCTGGTTGTGCCCTACTCCTGTGTCGATTCGCTTACCTATTTCGAACGTAATAATATTGTTCGTTTTGTAAAAAATGGAGGGAAGTTAATTACCGACCGTAAAAATCAACTTATCGAAAAATTTGGCATTAAATTTCTAAATACCGAAATGAAATTGCATTTGCTTCGCGATAATTACTTTCCTCAGGAATTTATCTCATGGAAATACAGTCAGTTAGCCAATAAATTTGAATTTAACCAAGATGACGAAATACTTTGCGAAGATGCCACATCGGGTTTTCCGGCAGTAATTGGTAAAAAGGTTGGAAAAGGTAAAGTGCTGTATTTCAACACTGCGTTCGACCCAAATACCACTTTAGGATACAGCTATTATCCTTATGCTATGGAGTATGTTAAACGTTATCTGCAATTAAGTCCTGTTTTTAAACGCGAAAACTTAGAAGTTTACTTTGCACTCGAATATCGCAACAATACAAGTATCGAAAATCTAGTAAAACTTTGGGTAAAACAAGGTATAAGGGTTGTACATATTGGCGGATGGTACGATTACAAAAAATACACCTACGATTATAATCGACTTATAAATTTGGCACACGCCAATGGAATGCTTGTATACGCTTGGTTAGAACCACCTTACGTGAGTGAAAAATTCTGGCAAAAATATCCCGAATGGCGCGAAAAAAACTATAAAGGTGTGGATATTGCTAATAAAGCAGCTTGGCGTTACTCTGTTGCACTTACCGATCCTAACTGCTTAAAAGCTGTTATGGCAGAATACACTAACTTTTTAAAAACATACGATTGGGATGGTGTAAATTTGGCCGAGTTATACTTCGATGCTGGAATGACAGGCTTTTCCGAACCCGATTTGTTTGCTCCGATGCATCAGTCGGCCATATCAGAATTTAAAAAGATGAATGGTTTCGATATGCGTCAAATTTTTAATCCACAATCGGAATATTACTGGCAGACTAATGTAAGTGCTAAAAATGAGGTAGTTAAATATCGTGTAGATAAAATTACCGAATTACACGAACGTTTCTTAAATTCTTTCGCCGAAATAACCAAATCTAAACCTGGGTTTGGCGTGATGGTAACATTTATGGATACTTATTTCTCGCCCGAAATACGCGAAAATCTTGGGGTTAGCTCCGATGCATTGGTTAAACTGCATAATAAATACAATGTTATGTTAAATGTTGAAGATCCTGCCAATAAATGGTCCACTAATCCTACGAGGTACGCCGAAATGGGTAAGTTTTATTCTCAAAAGATGAACGATCCATCGAAGTTGCTAATTGACATCAATATATTGGAAGTTCGTAAGCGCGAAGATGTTACATCATTTCCTACGGTAATTCAAACTGGTATCGAAAGCTATCATCTTATAAACTCGGCATCGGTAGGCGCACCACGCTTTGTAATTTATGCCGAAGGTTCGTGCAACGCACAGGACATGTCGTTCTTCTCCTATTCAAGTTCGAGCGAAGTAAAATATACCAATATAGAAAATGGTTATGAAGTGAATTCGCCATATTCGTTTGTTATTCAATTACCTAAGGAGAATAAAATTATAACAGTAGATGGGCAACAGGTAATCGGGTACCGCGAGAACATGTTTTTAGTACCAGCCGGAAAGCACATAATTAACTATCATACAAGCGATTTACCCGGTTTTTCAACCGTAGAACTGCAGCCTCAAATTTTATCGTTTACTGGTAATTTGTTGGATATCAATTATGGAATGAGAAAGCTGTCGTTTACCTACGAAAGCAGCGAACGTGCCATTATATCGGTAAACCGAAATCCAACACTTTTAAAGGTTGACGGAAAAGTTACAGATTTTGAATCGCTTAAAGGAAACGATTGTTTTTCAGTTATTTTGCCATCGGGTAAACACAGTATTGAAATAGTTACCGGAAACAAATTAAGTTATGGAATTAACCTAACAAGCTTATGGTCGGTAAGTGCAATTGCCATCTATGGAGCCCTTGCTGCTATTATGTTGGTTATTATGTATTTTGGCTTAAAACTAATGCGAAAGAGATTAGAAAATTAGATATAACAACAATTAACAATATTCATAATATATGACAATCTTAGAAATAGTATTTCTCATAATCGTTATTCTTATTTGGTTTATGATTGGTTACCAGTTCATATTCAGCATTTACGGATACATTAATTTCATTAAGTCGATGAAAGAACGCAAAATGGTTGATAAACAATCGTACGATTTTCCGACATGTACCATTCTTATCCCAGCACATAACGAGGAAAAGGTAATTGCAAATACTATCGAAGCCATGCTAAATCTGGTTTATCCGAAAGATAAACTGAAAATTATGGTTATTAACGATGGCTCGAAGGATGCTACCAAGGAAATTATAGAAAGCTATGCCGCTAAGGACGACCGTGTGATTTTGTACGATGTGCCTAAAGGACAGGGTGGTAAAGGCAAATCGCGCGCATTAAACCTTGGAGTTAAGCAAGTTACATCCGAAATAATTGCCATTTACGATGCCGACAACACACCCGACCCAATGGCATTGCATTATCTGGTAGCTAATTTAATATCTAACAAGGAATTAGGAGCGGTAATTGGAAAATTTCGTACCGTTAACAAAGATCGCAATTTATTAACCCGTTTCATAAATATCGAAACGTTAAGTTTTCAGTCGATGTTGCAGGCAGGTCGTTGGCAAATGCATAACATAGCCACTTTGCCAGGTACTAACTTTATAATGTGGCGTTGGCTAATAGAAAAGCTCGAAGGATGGGACGAGGAAGCACTTACCGAGGATTCGGAGTTAAGCATTCGCATTTACGAACTCGGTTACAAAATTAAATTTATACCCTATGCCATAACTTACGAACAAGAACCCGAAACCTGGAAAGTATGGATTAAACAGCGAGTGCGCTGGGTGCGAGGTAATAACTACGTAATTGCCAAGTTCTTCAAGTTAATACCTCACTTTGTAAACAAGCGTTTACGGTTCGATTTACTTTACACCTTGGCGTTGTATTACATTTTCTTTGTTGCAATAATTGTATCCGATATATTATTCATTTTAAGCTTGTTTGGCGTTATTAGCATACCACTTCCCGGTCCGTATTCGGTGGTTTGGATTACAGCATTCGTACTCTTTTTATTCGAGATAATGCTTGCCATTTCGTTCGATAAGGAAGATAACTGGAAAAACTTCGGGTTAATATTTATTATGTACTTTACATACTGTCAGTTATGGATATTTGTAATGTTTCGCGCGTTTTATCTCGACAAAATTAAGAAGGAAGGTAACATTTGGGATAAAACTGTACGGTTTGATGTGCCACCAAAAGTTTGAAAAGACTAATTCAACAAGTGTTTATATTTCAACATTTTATACGTATAGCAGCCTGTTGTACACAATTAAAATAAAACTCTTGCATGAAAATAAAGAGGATAAAGGTAGAGCCAAAATAAAAAAGAAACTTATCCAAAGTGCGGGAAATAAATGCACTAAACCTGGTTGTTCAGTAAGAAGAACACACATTCATCATATTAAGGAATGGGCAGTATATCAGACAAACAAGGAGGCTGAAATGATCGCTGCATGCTAGTGGCGATAATGCTTTATACAACAGTGGTAGCTCATCGTTAAACATATCAACGGCACTTCGGCCTGTTAACTGCTGTTTGCTTTGGTTAATTCGCTCAACTGCAATATTGAGCTGCTCTTGTGCCTTATCGAGTGTTGAAAATGATTGCTGGGGACCAAACGCTTTGCGCCTAACGTATTCTACGCTTCGTTCTACATGTCCCTTTTCGTTGCCGCTGTATGCGTTGCAAAACCTATGGGTAAACATATAGTGTCCTCGCATTTGAAGTAAGGCTTTGGTGGGTTCTTTTTCGTGAAGCCCTACAAATCGCGATACGGCTACACGCATATTGTCATAAGTCATTTTATGATAAACACCTCCGATATGCGAGAAAAACGATACGTGCGATTCCATAAAGGCTAAAGTATCCTGTCGTTGAAAGATAAGAGAATACCTGTAGTTGCTATATGCCGATGTAAATACTGCCAAATAATACCTACCCAAAACGCCATCTATGGTTAACTTTATTTCGGCCCAATCGAACTCGCATACACTCCCTGGCTCATATACTTGACGGATGTAGGCTACTTTTACCGATTGCTTATTGGATTTTTGCATTATATAATTGCATACAGTAGTATAACCAACTTCGAACCCCTGTCGGTGAAGTGATTCAAAAATATCAACCTTCTTCATAACCTGTTTACGATGTCCTTGTTGTATTTTTAACGCATTATCTGATATATGAATATCGATAACCGCCGATACTTCTCGGTTAAACATCGTTTTGGCCGATTGGCTTGTTGATACTTGCGCGAGGTGGTTAAATTTGCCGAAAATGACTCGGCAACACCTCGTTGACGAACTAACTGTTGTTGTGCCTCATTTTCTTCAACGTATTTCTTTACCGTCTTACGGCTTATTTGAAGTTCGCGAGATGTTTCTCGCAGACTCTTGCCTTCTCGATAGCTCTTTAATATTATTTCCTGTTTTGCATACATCGTTATCATCTTTTTTTAAACGAATATAAATATTCGTTGCGTGATTAATAACTGGTATACTTTTCAATTAATAGGTGGAGTAGTTTTCAATTAATATAAACAGAGGTGCAAATTTTGAGGCATTATGCCTTTTATTTTTCTAAACTTATTTTTCTGCGTTAGCCTCAAAAATTGATTATTTTTATTCACTGTTGCCTAGTTAAAATTTTACAGATTTCTCACTCCGTTCGAAATGACAATGCTTTTAGAGCTTTGGAGGTAGGATGGGGTTGGTTTGCGGCGAAGCCGTAAACCAACCCCCCTCCTAAAAGGCTAACTTATTGATTGTCATGTCGAACAAAGTGAGATACATAGCGAAGCGATTTCACCGAAGGTAATCTCATAATAAATATATTTTACCGGACAACAATGATTTTTATTCAGAAAACTAATGTAACTTGCATTAATTACTCTTATTAAAATCTTCCCAAATATCAACTAATTTTAAAATCTTTAATAATGGAAGCGATTAATATACAAGCAACTGAGGAAACGCCAAAAATTATTTGCGACGTTAAAGGTAAAATTTCGGTTACTGGTAAATCGCTTACCGAGGATCCAATTGCGTTTTATCATCCAATTCACGATTGGGCCTCCAAAATGGATTCGGAAAATGTAGTGCTCGATTTATCGTTAGATTACATGAATACAGCTAGTTCGAAGCAAATATTTACTCTTATCGAATTGGTTAAAAAGAATAAAGCCAAAAAGCAGTTTACCGTAAATTGGTACTACGAAGCTAACGATGAGGACGCACTAGATGTTGGTAAGGAATTTGAGTCGCTTTTGGAAATACCTTTTAATTTCATTGCGCATTCATAACGCTATAACTGTTTAAGGATCAATCCAATCGCCATTCAGTTTTATTACATTTATCAGCTCTTCAACGGCCTCATTTTCGGGTATGTTTCGCTTTACTATATTTTTACTCTTGTAAAGGGTAATTTTCCCTACACCAGTGCCCACATAGCCATAATCGGCATCGGCCATTTCGCCAGGACCGTTAACTATGCAGCCCATAATGCCGATTTTCAGATGCTTAAGGTGATTGGTTCGCAGCCTAATTTTAGCCGTAGTTGCCGACAAGTCGAATAAGGTTCGTCCGCACGACGGGCACGAAATATATTCGGTTTTGCTCATACGCAATCGACTAGCTTGCAATATGTTAAGGCTTAACTGATATGTTTCGTCGGCCGAAAAGTTGTTGTTATCCAACCAAATTCCATCAATTAAACCGTCGATAAGTAACGGGCCAAAGTAGCACGCAGCCTTAATTTGAAAGACTTCCTTGAGTGTTTCGGTGTATTTTCTTTGCAATATTATCGGAACTCTATCAACTAATTGTTCAATTTTTGCTCTAATTTCGCCCGATTGTTGATTATGAGCCGATTCCAAAACCAATGTCTTTCCCTGTTCGTTAGTTTCGTTGCTGTACACAAGCCTAGTATAATCGGGCTTTTCATCCGATAAAACTATATCTCCATCAGCTAAATTCGTAATTGTTTCGGTTAATTGTTTCGATATAATTACTTTAATTGATTTATTTCCACCTAAACCCTCGTTTTCAATACTTTGGCGTCGGTTATACTCGAATGTGCGGTTTAACTGAAATGGATCTGAGGAATTATCGTGTTGGCGATTCGTAAAATAATTCACAATTGTCTTTGCCACAGGTATTTCCTGTTCGGGGCTTCCTGTTAGCGATACACGGATAGTTTCGCCAATGCCTTCGGCTAGAAGCGTTCCAATGCCAACTGCCGATTTTATTATGCCGTCCTCGCCTTCGCCGGCTTCAGTAACGCCCAAATGCACAGGGTAATGCATTCCTGCGGCTTCCATTTTGGCTATCAATAATCGTGTAGAATGCACCATTACACGGGTGTTGCTCGATTTCATTGATATTACCGTTTGCCTAAAGCCCTCGGCCTCGAAAATTCTAAGAAATTCCATTGCCGATTCGGCCATTCCGTCGGGTGTATCGCCATATCGGCTCATTATTCTATCGCTTAACGATCCGTGGTTTACTCCTATGCGAATAGCGGTGCCATATTGCTTACATACAGCTAATAACGGCGAAACCCGGCTATGTATGCGTTCCATTTCAAGCGCATATTCGTTATCAGTAAACCCTAAATGCTCGAATTTCTTTTTATCGACATAATTGCCTGGGTTAACGCGCACTTTATCAACCAAGCGGGCAGCCACTTCGGCTACAGCCGGATTGAAATGCACGTCGGCAACCAACGGATTGGAATATCCTGCGTTTCGAAGCTGCTTTTTTATCTCGCCTAAATTTTCGGCATCGCGTACCGCTGGAGTTGTAATGCGCACATAATCCGCCCCAGCATCGATAATACTCTTACACTGTGCCACCGTTGCAGCCGTATCTAACGTTGGCGTGTTTGTCATCGACTGAATACGAATAGGGTTCGCGCCACCCATTGGAATGTCGCCCACGTTTACAACTGACGATTGGCGGCGACTATACGAAAAAATATTCTCGATTACTGTTGACATTTTGTTATTTTATCTCCCAATCAAAACCATCTTTTTTATCTTTAACCACCACTCCAAGGTTTAAAAGCTCATCGCGAATGCGGTCAGATGCTTTAAAGTCCTTATTCGCTTTGGCATCCACGCGCATATTCAAAACCATAGTTATTAGGTCGCCAACAAGTTTGTTATTGGTATCAACCGTGGTTTCGGTGGTAAGTCCAAGTATATCAAACACAAATGTTTGGTATATGTTCTTAAGTAATTCCAAATCGGTTGCCGAAATTGTTTCTTTTCCTTCTGCAATGGAGTTTATCCATTTTACGCTATCAAATAGGTTTGCAATAACAATTGGCGTGTTTAAATCGTCGCTAATAGCTTCGTAACATTTGTCGCTCAACGTATTAACATCAACCGTAGAAGTTGTTGAAGCAGTAAGTTTTTGAAGTGTTAGGTTGGCGTTCATCAACCGTTGCAACCCTTTTTCGGCAGCTTGTAGCGCTTCGTTCGAAAAATCGACTGTACTTCGATATTGCGCCTGAAGAACAAAAAACCTTATAGTCATTGGGTTGTACGCTTGTTTTAGCAAGTCGTTTTTGCCCGAAAACAAATCGTTTAGCGTAATGAAATTGCCCAACGACCGCGCCATTTTCTGCCCGTTAATAGTTATCATATTGTTATGCAGCCAATAACGAACGGCTTCTTTACCTGTTGAAGCAACGTTCTGAGCTATTTCGCATTCGTGGTGCGGAAACATTAAATCCATTCCACCGCCATGAATATCAAATTGTTCGCCCAAATATTTGGTACTCATCACCGAACACTCCAAATGCCAACCGGGGAAACCTTCGCTCCATTTCGATGGCCACCGCATAATATGCTCGGGCGAAGCTTTTTTCCACAACGCAAAATCGGCGCTGCAATGTTTTTCGTCCTTGCCATCCAATGCACGAGTGTTTTCGAGAAGTTCGTCAATTACACGTCCCGAAAGCTTTCCGTAATGATGCGATTTATGGTATTTTTCGACGTCGAAATAAATGCTGCCGTTATTTTCGTACGCAAAGCCGTTATTAACAATCTGTTCTATCATTAGTTGCTGCTCAATAATATGCCCCGATGCTTGCGGCTCGATACTTGGCGGCAACACGTTTAGCTGTGCCATATTTCGCCGAAAGCTATTTACGTAGTGCTGAACAACTTCCATTGGTTCAAGCTTTTCCAAACGGGCTTTTTTGCCAATTCTATCCTCGCCTGTTTCTTCCGCTTCGTTTTCGAGATGACCAACATCGGTAATATTTCGCACGTAACGCACCTTATAACCAAGGTGTTGCAGATATCGAAAAAGCACATCGAAAGTAATGTTTGGGCGCGCATGCCCTAAATGCGAATCGCTGTAAACGGTTGGGCCACAAACATACATGCCCACAAACGGTGCATGAAGTGGTTCGAAAAGTTCCTTTTTGCGCGAAATAGTATTGTAAAGGTAAAGGCTGCGTTGCATTGTCAT
>JANYAP010000033.1 GCA_025361285.1 Bacteroidales bacterium
ATTTTAGGTTATTATGTTTTAGCTCACTTTAACTCCCGAGCTTTGCCCGATTATAATAAACCGCTATCGATACAAGGCTTAAAGAGCAATGTTGAGGTTTATCGCGATTCGCTTGGAATACCACACGTTTACGCTGATAATGAGGACGATTTGTATGTGGTTATTGGATACTTATCGGCGCAGGATAGGCTTTGGCAAATGGATTTGCTAAGGCATGTTACCACTGGTCGACTATCGGAATTGTTTGGTAAAGATATGGTTAAGACCGATATGCTAATGCGGGCGCTTCAAATTCCTGAAAAATCGAAACGCGTAGTATCGATAACCGAACCAGCTGTACTAAAGGCTTTTAACGCTTATGCGAAAGGTGTAAATGCTTATATTAAAGATAATTACAATAAGCTACCTATCGAATTTGCTATTCTTGGGTATAAACCCGAATTGTGGACGGTTGAGCACTCTATTAACCTTATTGGCTATATTGCCTGGGATTTAAACGGAGCTTGGAACGCCGAAATTATGCTGCATAAGTTAAAATCGAAATTGTCGGCTAACCAATTGGTCGATTTATTTCCATACGCTGACACCAGTCAATCAAGTGTTTATCCTTTAGTTTCGGCTTCGAAATTCGATTGGCGGTCGGAGCTTATGTTGGCGTCATCAAAAATTGAGGATTTGGGATTGCAAGTTTTTCGAGGGTCGAACAATTGGGTAGTTTCTGGGTCTAAAACTGCATCGGGTAAACCGTTATTAGCCAACGATATGCACCTAAGCTTTTCGGCTCCTGGCATTTGGTATCAAGTGCATCAGGTTGTAAAAGGAAAACTTGATGTTACTGGAGTTATGCTTCCTGGCGAGCCGTTTGTGGTATCGGGTCATAACCAGCGTATTGCGTGGGGTTTAACAAATGTTATGAGCGACGATATAGATTTTTATCTCGAAACTATTAATCGCTCTGATAGTAACCAGTACAGGTTTAACGGGCGCTGGTTGCCTTTTCGCGTTAAGCACGAAAAAATTGCCGTAAAGGACGGAGATACTATTTGTTACAATTTTAAATTTACTCATCGTGGTCCGGTAATATCGATGCTAAAGGGTATTTCCAACGAAACAATTTCGATGAGGTGGATGGGCAATGAACCAAGTAATGAGGTTCAAAGCATTTATAAGTTGAACCGTGCCAACAATTGGGGCGATTTTTGCAATGCTATGCGAACGTTCACTTCAATTAGTCAAAACGCCGCCTATGCCGATATTGACGGTAACATAGGCATGTATTGTTGCGCCGGAATTCCAATACGAGCGGGCAACCCTTCGGAAGTGCTTGATGGTGATACAAGTGCATACGATTGGCAGGGAATTGTACCATTCGATTCGTTGCCGCATAAATTCAATCCCGAGGAGGGCTTTGCAGTTTCGGCAAATAACAGAACAACAGATACTGCTTATAATAATTACATTAGCCAGTGGTTCGATTTGCCGTTTCGTTACAATCGAATTTACGAAATGCTTAATGTCGATAAAAAACTTACGGTGGCCGATATGGCTGTTATTCAAACCGATGAGACTTCAAAACTTGCCTCATTTTATTTACCTTCACTTATCGATATAGTATTAATTAATAGCATATTAACCATTACCGAAAAACGTGCACTAATTGCCTTAAAAACGTGGAACTACCAGATGAATGCTGCTAGCAACGCTGCCGCAATATTCGAGGTTTTTTACAACCGCATAATCGAAAACCTTGTAAAGGACGAAATGGGCGATGTACTTTACCGCGAGTTTTTAAACGATAAAATATTGGTTAGAAATATGTTCCATAACGTTTGGCGAAATAATAAGTCGGTGCTATGTAACGACGTTTCAACCAGTAATATATCAGAGTCTTACAACGATGTTATTGTAAAATCGTTCCACGAATCAATTTCGTTTTTAATTCAAAATATTGATAATGAAATAGATAAGTGGGAGTGGGGTGCAATTCACCATTTTACACTATCGCATCCAATGGGCAAAGTAAACATATTAAACATGGTGTTTATGTTAAATAGAGGTCCTTACGAAATTGGAGGGTCGTTTCATACCGTTGCGCCTTATTCTTACAAGTTTACCGATAGGTTTAACGTAACAAGCGGGGCTTCGCAGCGGCATATTTACGATTTTGCTAACTGGGATCAATCGCTTTCGGCCATACCGTCGGGAATTAGCGGGATATCGGCTAGCCCCCATTATTGCGATCAAACCGAAATGTTTTTGAAGGGAAAATATCACCGCGATTTGTATTCGTTAGAAGCTGTAAAACAGAACTTCAAATACCAAACTGTGTTTTCGGCTAAAAAATGAATTCCCACTCAAAATGCCGAATAACCTCAAAAATATCGAAAAGTAAAATTCCTTTACTAAATTTGAAACTTTATATGTTTCTATGAATCAGTATTTACAGCAGGATATAAAATTTTTGGGTGGCGTTGGTCCAAAACGTGCTGAGTTGTTAAACAAAGAGCTTCAGATATATACGTATGCCGATTTACTAAACCATTATCCATATAAGTATGTTGACAGGTCGCGAATTTACTCTATCCGAGAAATAGATACAACGCTAGCATACATTCAGTTACGTGGAAAGATTACTTCGCTAATAAAAGAAGGACAACCCCCCAAGGAGCGCATTACTGCCAACTTTTCTGACGGCACAGGATCGGTGAAACTGGTTTTTTTTCAGGGATTAAAATTTGTTGAAACGAATGTAAAAATCGGTATTGAGTATATTTTACTCGGAAAGCCAGCGGTTTTTAATGGGCAAATTAGCTTTGTACACCCCGAGCTCGACGAGGCTAACAAATACGATGGCGGTATAACATCGTTGCTGCAGCCGTTTTATAATACCACCGAAAAACTTAAGCGTAATTATATAATTTCCAAATCGTTACAAAAAACTATAGCTTTGGTTTGGCAAAATTTTCAGGGAAATATACCCGAAACGCTTCCTGAGACTATTCTGCAAAAAGCGAATTTATTGCCATTGCACAATGCCTTGTTTAATATTCACTTTCCACAAAGCCACGAAAATCTTAAAAAAGCTCAGTATAGACTTAAATTCGAAGAGTTATTTTTTATTCAGCTCGATTTATTGTATCAAAAAAATGTTCGTTTAAGTCATATCGATGGGTTACTGTTTCAAACATCTGGCGAATATTTAAACACATTCTATAAGCAGAATCTGCCATTTCCTCTTACCGAGGCTCAAAAGCGTGTTGTTAAGGAGATTAGAAAAGATTTAGGGTCGGGCAAGCAAATGAATCGTTTGCTGCAAGGCGATGTAGGAAGCGGTAAAACACTAGTGGCGCTAATGACGATGCTTATGGCGGCAGCAAACGGTTACCAGAGCGCGATGATGGTTCCTACGGAAATACTTGCACAACAACACTTTAAAAGCATTCAAAAGTTATTGCTTGGCATCGACATAAATATTGGCTTGCTTACAGGTTCCACAACTAAAGTGGCACGCACAAAGCTACGAGAGCAGCTAACCGATGGATCGTTGCATATACTTATTGGCACGCATGCACTTCTGGAGGATGTGGTGCAGTTTAAAAATTTGGGATTGGTGGTTATCGACGAACAGCACCGTTTTGGAGTAGCTCAACGGGCTAAGTTGTGGCAAAAAAACTCGCAACCGCCTCATATTCTGGTAATGACAGCGACTCCAATCCCACGAACGCTGGCTATGACGGTTTATAGCGATTTGGACGTGTCGGTTATCGATGAACTACCACCAGGGCGAAAGCCAATACAAACCATTCATTATTTCGATTCGAAGCGACTAATGATGTTTGGTTTCCTGAAAAAGCAGCTCGAACTTGGCCGGCAGGTTTATGTTGTATATCCGTTGATTACCGAATCGGAAAACCTCGATTTAAAATTCTTAGAAGATGGTGTAGAAGCTTTTGCACGCGAATTTCCAGTTCCAAAGTATCAAATAAGTGTGGTACATGGTAAGCAGAAAAATGCCGACAAAGCCTTTTCGATGCAACAATTTGTATCGGGCAAAGCCCAAATAATGATTGCCACAACGGTTATAGAAGTTGGGGTTGATGTTCCCAACGCGTCGGTAATGGTTATTGAAAGTGCCGAGCGATTTGGATTATCGCAATTACACCAGTTGCGGGGGCGCGTGGGCCGTGGTGTAGAGCAATCGTATTGCATATTAATGACATCGTACAAGCTATCGAACGAAGGTCGCAAACGACTGGAAGCCATGGTTAATTCGAATGATGGGTTTGAACTTGCCGAACTCGACCTAAAACTGCGCGGCCCAGGCGATTTGGATGGCACACAACAAAGTGGTTTAGCGTTCGATTTGAAAATAGCTAATATAGTGAAGGACGGACAGATACTTCAATACGCAAGAGATATAGCCATGGAAGTATTAACCAGCGACCCTACGCTTTCATCGGAAAGTAATAAAATGCTTAAAATTAATTTGCAACGCACTAAAGAACATCCTGTTAATTGGAGTGTTATAAGTTAATACGTGTTAAATTGCATAAAATTGTATAAAATCAAACTAATAACATACTATCATGAAAAATTTAACTGCATCGAAAATTATTACTAAAAGAACGGTAATTATAACATCTATTGTTATAATCATTTTATTGGCAGCACTTTACATCATTTTTCTGAAGCCAAAACCAATAAAATCGCAACCTACTAATACACTGCCCGATACTACATTACTAGCAGTGGCAAAGCCTGTAAATAAAAACAGTGCGCCAACCACTAACAACATACCAATGTCAATTTCGAGCAACACAAAAATGTATTATGCTGTGGCTGGCTGCTTTGAGGTTGAAAGCAATGCCGACGGTTTTGTGTCGAAGCTGCGCGATAAAGGATTCAATTCACTGAAATTCGGAAAGTTAGGCACACTACATTGTGTAAGTTTTAATTCGTTCAGCAAAAAGTCGGAAGCTATTGAGGAAATTAATAAAATTATATCTAGTGGCGATACCTGCGTGTGGCTTCTTTATTATTAAACAGTTATAATGGAACTGCATTTGCGCTAGCTGCGAAGAAAGGGCCTGTTTGGGATATGAATTTTGCGTTTTTGTAGCAACAAAAATGGTTTATAGGATAATGATAATCTATCTAAACATCTCGTTACAAGCAATTTGATAACCATCGAGCGAATATGTTTTCTTTATCTTTTTCAGCCCTTTTTCCATGCCTTTAAACGATTGTGCAAAATACTCCCAATAAGGTTTAACCCTATTAAACACATGCGACGAGCCACTTAACCGAAGGCTGTTTAAATAAATAAGTTGTTCGTGGAGCTTGCTAATGGAGGCTCGTATATCGTAATCGCTCGATTTTATACCTGTGTGTATTTCGTTAATTAATAATGGGTTGGCTAATAATCCACGTCCTACCATCCATCTGTTTACATAAGGCATTTTGGTTGATAATTCCTGAAACTGCTCGAGCGTAAATATATTACCGTTGAAGCAAATAGGGTGTTTTAACTGGCTGGCAATGTCGATAAAAGCATTCACATTGGTATCGCCTTTATACATTTGGGCGGCAGTGCGGGCATGTATTATTACTTCGCTAAGCGAATATTTGTTAACTACTGGCAAAATGGCTTTCCAATCGTCGATGCTATTGAGCCCAAGGCGCATTTTTACTGAAATTTGACAGTCAGTGTTGGTAACCAACTCGTTAAGAATGGTTTCGATTTTTTCGGGAAAAGGTAGCAGCCCTGCACCCATCGTTCTTTTTGTTACCATCGGGTGCGGACAACCTAAATTAAGGTTAACTTCCTTATATCCCATCTGTTCCAATTCGATAAGAACAAGTGCCATTTTTTGTGGATCGTTGCCAAGTATTTGTGGGATAAGCTTATAACCAACGTTTCGTTCGGGTAGAACATCGCGATACATACGTTGTTCGGGTTCGTGGGCATTAATAAATGGCGAAAAGGCAGCTTCGGGCGAACCAAAAAGCGATGTAAATGCCGCTCGAAAAGTATAGTCGGTAAAGCCTTGTAATGGTGCAATATACACTTTAGTTGTCGATTCCGAAGATGTGTTGTTCATAGCATAAATTTTTAATAGAGTTCTAAAAAACAAAGCCTATTTGCGAGCATAGAAAATCGGCCTGTCCGAAATTGGCTTTTATGTACGCCCCAATATATACGTTGCTTCGCGTGCAGTATTTTGGTTTTAAAAAGTAATATTGCACGCCCAGCCGCGTACTAAAAAGTTTTTTTGTAACATCCTGAAAATCGCGCGCTTCGCCATTTATTTCAACATATTTATTGTAAAATTTATTGTACACATTAACACCACCTTGCGCTAAAATGCTCAAATGGCTTATCATTAGTTCGTGCCCAACAAATAAGCCTATTACGGTTGCTTTCAATTTCTGTTCACTTTTGAAAAAATTGTTTCTCACAATATAATTGTAGAAACTGTTATAATGCTTAATTTCAATACCTAACTGCACATTGCTTGCTTTGCCATACCGTTTGGAAACAAAAATATCGTTTACATATATGGCATACTTAGCAGTATTAACAGGTCCTTTTGTATCGGCTAACTCGTGTACGCCAATACCTGTGCGAATGTTAAACATTATTTTACTTTTTGGAATATCAACGTTACGTTGGGCAAATGGCTTTGGAATAATCCTAGGCTCGTACGCAATACCTATAAACACCGAAGGTAGGTTTATTCCCATGTTAGGAACTTGATAATGACTGTTGGAACAGTGCGAAACCATTACACCAGTTTTTAACGACAAATGATTAGATATGCGCGGCTGTATATATGCTGATGCATAAGCGAATGCAGTTATTTTTGATCCTATATAGAAATTGGCTGGATTAGTAAAGTAATTATATTGCTTTTCGAATAAAGCAAGTCCAAGCCCAATATTAGCGCGTGGCGAATACCATTTTGTGCTTTGTGTGTTGAATGTTATATTAGGCACAAATCCAGTCATTTTACCTAATTCCTGTCGGTTGCCTAAATTCCAGTTAAAAAGCGATAAACCTACTTTTGGGAAACCAAAAATATGATGCCACTCCTTGCTACCATTGGTTTGAACGGAAACATTTAACTCAAAGGCATTTGGACTAACACTTTGCGGAACATCGCCCGATATTTTTACAATTTGCCCCAAATGAAAGGCAGGTTCGATAGACCAGTACCGATGTTGCACAGAATCGCTAATAGGCTGTGCATTAATGATTACGAAATTTGCAAGAAGAAAAAATGATAGAATGATACGCATAAAAATTGAAAAGCGAAAGATAGTAAAATTCGGTTCAACCGAAATAGCTCGAACAACGAACAGCAATTCCGCTAGTACGAATTTTTAGCCACTCTCTGTAAATTATTATGGGTAAGGCAATAATTACCCTGGTGGTCGATTTTTCGTTACCAAAGATATTTCCAGTTTTGGTTTCGGTATTAATATTTCAGGAGTAACAGCAATTAAAGTGGCTGTATACACTGAATATAAACATTTTAAAAAATGCCTACCAGTAACCAAATCAAATGTTACAATTATACATTATTTGTGTTACTTGGCTATAATGAAAAAAGTTTCAATACACATACATTTACATACATTACTGTGCCAAACATTTGCACCGCTTCAATTTAAGTATTATTTACAATATAATGTTAAAGAAAAATGATTGCATATTTCTATAATTTCTAATTATTAACTAAATAACTAACGCTATGAGAAATTTAATTACTACAGTTTTTTTCTTTTTGTTGCTTTGTGCCACAGAAATGAGTTTTTCGCAAACTACTGCAATAAAGTCAGACGACTTTGTAGAAGGTATTGGAGTAAACACACACTTTGATTATACGGGGACACCGTATGTCGATAATTATACTACTGTTAAAAGCCTTTTGGGGCAGCTTGGTGTCAGGTACATTCGAGATAATCCTGGCAATAATGCTGCTTATGCTACCAGGGTAAAAGATGTTTGCAATACCTATGGTATCAAAATGTCATGTGTATTTCCGGTGTGGAATATGTCAACTGGTAGTGGATACGACCCTTCAGGTGTATCTCCTAATATAGATTGGCTTAAGAATAATATTGGTCCTCAATACTATATTAACATTGAAGGATTAAATGAGCCTGATATCTGGGGTGATAATTCAAAAGACTATGGTACTATGGCTCGGAATGTACAGCAAGCTATATGGAATAAAATAAAAGGCGATGCTGCTTGGAATGGAGTTAACATATTAGGTCCAAGTGCTGCTTTTGGTGATGGCTATGCCGCTGTTGGCGATATGCGATCGATTACCGATATAGGAAACATGCATTGGTATCCCAGTGGCTTACAACCCGCAAATACAGCTATGAATTATTTTGAGTGGCATCTGCAACAAGCACGAACATACAATTACTCTGATGGCAGAGCTATTCAATTAACCGAAACGGGTTATACCAATAATGGTGGGACACAGGCTTGTGGCGAAAATGCCGCAGCAAAATATATCCCTCGTATGCACATGTGGATGAGATATACAGAAGGAATTCAAAGAGTGTTCACTTATGAATTAATGAACGAATGGACAAGTCCGTCTACCGACCCCGAAGACAATTGGGGTTTAGTAAAATTTGATGGTACTGTAAAACCTGCCTACACATCTTTAAAAAACACAATCGCATTATTAAAAGAACCAGCGGCTAACTTCGCTCCAGGAGCCTTAACATACAGCCTATCTGGCGACATGACTAATATTTACCAAAAATTATTTCAAAAATCGAATGGTAAATTTTACTTGGTTATTTGGCAAGAAGTACAATGTTTTGATGTTACCAATCAAAAAGATATTGTGAATGCAGACAGGGCTTTAACATTAAATCTCGGGTCGGCTAGCACGGTAAATACCTATTTGCCACTAAATTCAACTAATATTGTAAATACTTATACAAACATAACTTCTGTAGGAATAAGTGTGCCAGATCATTTACTTATTATTGAAATTACCCCTGGTGGCTGCACACCAACTGCTATCACCCCATATATTCAGGTAAGTGATGGTGCATGGACTCAAACATCTAGTGTTACAATTGCTTCGGGTGCTAAAGTAGTTCTTGGTCCTTTACCTAATACAGGCGGATCTTGGAGCTGGAGCGGTGGAGGCACATCGGGCACAAGCAGGGAACAAACTATTTATCCTACAAGTACTGTTACGGCAACAGCTACATATACTAACGATTTAGGCTGCACCAGCACCCAAGCACATAATATTACTGTAAGTGGTGGCGTAACAGGGTCAATAACAGGGTCGGTAGCTATT
>JANYAP010000038.1 GCA_025361285.1 Bacteroidales bacterium
ACTATTGCTCGAAATTTAGGGGTGTACGCATCGAAAGGGGATGTGATTGTGATGGTTGATGATGACACACTTTTTCACGAAAATTTTATTGCCGAACACTGGAGTGCCCATAAAAGAGGCTACGATGTTGTAAGTGGTAGAGTTGAGGAGGGATTGGCAAAAACAGCGAAACATCCGGTATGGTTTAATTCATGGGGGCGCTATATTGGAAGCGAAAATTGCCGTACCGACGGAGTTACAAATAAGTTAGCAGGTTGTAATGGATCCTTCAAAAGAATTGTGTTCGATGCTATTGGTGGTTTCGATGAGCGATTTATTAAAATGGCCAATTGCGAAGATGCCGATTTTGGGTATCGTGCCTATTTAGCGGGGTATAAAATGACTTTTGTTGCTGCAGCGGAGGTTAATCACCGTAAGGCTTATGATGGAGGAGCTGGGAACAGAAATAAACACTTATATCTCGATCAGGCATACTATCAAAATAGATTTTATTTCACACGAAAAAATTTCAAGTCGTACGCCATTATTTATCTTCGGTTCAGGCTTGTTGTAAAGGTTATAAAAGCTGCCATTCAGCTAGTAAAGGCTGCCGAAAAGGAGGCTAAACTATAATTTACATGCTCTCAAAAAAAACAATAAATACTTTAGCTATATGCGTCTAAAACAAATAATTACAGTTTTTTTTACATTGTTACTTATTTCGGGAAATGTATTTTGTCAACAGGAAGGCGATACAATAGCAGTTACTCAAGAACAAATTGAAGAAAACCTTGATGAGGATAATTTGAACGATTCTGTTGTAAAAGGCACGATTGTTATGGTGTTCGATTCGATGTCTGTTCCTGCTTCAAAAATATATTCGATATGGAGCAACGCTACGGTAAATCCATATTGTATCGATTTATCTAAAATGCCCGATACCACATTTATAAGCCTTAGCGGATATGTTCATCCTGTATCTGGTAGGATTACCTCGAATTTTGGCTTTCGACGCTGGCGCTGGCACTATGGTACCGATTTGAAGGTGCAAGTTGGCGATTCGATACATAGTTCGTTTTCTGGCATGATACGAATTGCTAAGCGAAGCCGCACCTTTGGCAACTATGTTGTAATTCGCCATAACAATGGGCTCGAAACAATTTACGGGCATCTTTCGAAAATACTTGTAAACGTTAACCAACGCATTAAAGCAGGCGAAGTACTCGGTTTGGGTGGTAATACAGGTCGTTCAACGGGGCCGCACCTTCATTACGAGTTGCGTTATCTGGGCAATTCGATAAACCCTTCGGATATTATTAATTTGCCTGAAGGTAAGGTTGTAACCGATAGCTTACTTCTGTGCCAGAAACATTTCGATTACGTAAACGAAATACGGAAAATACGTTTTTATGTAGTTCGCCAAGGCGATACGCTTGGCCGAATAGCGTTAAAAAATGGCGTTTCTATTACTCACCTATGCAGATTAAATAACTTACGGCGGACATCCCTTCTTCGTATTGGGCGACGCATTAGATATACCTAATAATTGAACTTTTTAGAAACTGCATTTCTGTGCAAGGGGTTTTAATAAATAGTGTTGTATATTTTTTGCAGTGAGATTATATTTTCCATAAGCAACTTGTGTATGACCGACTTGAAATTAATAGAACGCCTCAGCTTACATGATGAAACAGATTTAAGGGAGCTGATCAAGAATGTAGCCTAATTGGTCTAGAGGGATTTATGCGCCACCGCAAACCACGAGAAACTTGGAGGCGTGAATAAATCTAATTTGAAGTTCCGCTAAACTTTAACTTATCACTAAAAACCTTACGAAACTTCGCAATTTTTGGACTAATTACTGTGGAGCAATAGGGGGTTTTTGGATGCGAATAATAATAATTAAGGTGATAGTCCTCGGCCTTGTAAAACTCTGCAAAACGAGTAATTTCGGTAACTATTGGTTGGGCAAATTCCCCTGAATTATCAATTATGCTTTTAAACTCTTCAATAGATTGTTTTTGCGTAAGATTATGATAAAAAATTACCGATCGATATTGAGAACCAACATCATAACCCTGTTTGTTTAGCGTGGTAGGATCGTGTATTAACCAAAACACTTCCAAAAGTTCGTCGTATGAAATTATATCGTTATCGAAAGTAATTTGACAAACTTCGGCATGACCAGTGTTTCCGATACAAATATCGTGATATAATGGATTTTTTACATATCCGCCTGCATATCCCGGAATAACTGCAATTACGCCATGAAGCTGCTGATAAATTGCTTCGACACACCAAAAACAGCCAGCGCCAAGGGTTGCTACCTCAAATCCGTTTTCATAATGCATCGGTTCCAAATCCGTTTTCATTTTCGATTTCTGAATAATAGTAAAGTAGTATATTTAAAGCTATGCAATTGAAAACAAACTATTTTGTTAAAAGTTAATAATTCATTGTTGTCCGGTAAAAAAAATTTACCGGGTGAGCCATTGCTGACTAACCCGGAAGGTTACCTTTGATGTTACCAAGCATTAAACGTAACCATGGGTAAAAGTAAAAATTTTAGCGGACAGCCGATATTTAATCAGCTAATAAAGTTCATTGACAAATCAGAGATTAAGCGAATAGCCAAGACACACGGGGCAGAACGGTATGTTAAATAGTTTTCTACCTATAATCATGTGGTGGTGATGTTATTTGTTGCATTTGAGGGTTATCATTCAATTAGAGAAGTCATCTTAGGACTCTTGGCCAATGCTCATAAACTTTCACATTTAGGGCTGTCGTATTTGGTAAAGCGAAGTACTTTTTCCGAAGCGAACCTCAGGCGCAATAGCAAGGTTTTTGGCGACATTTATATGAGCGTTTACCGCAACCATGCGTCCAGTTTAGCGGACAGCCGGTTGAGCGATGCTGACCTAAAAAGACTTTACATCATGGATTCCACTACAATATCCCTTTTTAAGGACATCCTCAAAGGAGTAGGTCGTAATCCCAAGGAAGGAAAGAAGAAAGGTGGCATAAAAGCTCATGCCATCATCAAGGCCAGTGAAAACGTGCCATGTCTGATTCGTTACAGCGAAGCCGTCCGCCATGACCATACGTTCCTCGGTGAGGTTTTCAATCTGGTGGCAGGCTCTATCATTACCTTCGACAAAGGGTACGTTGATTACGCCCAATATGAAGCACTATCCAAGAAAACAATTTGGTATGTAACCAGACTAAAAGATAACGCCATTTATGAAGCCCGGAAAGAGTTTGACATACCTGACGATGCTGATTCCGGTGTTCTGAAAGACGAGGAAATCATATTGTACTATGGCGATAAAAAGAAAGACGAACATCGGGCACGGCGAATTGCTTACTGGGACAGCGAAAACAAACGTTTATTCGAGTTCATTACCAATAATTTCGACTTAGCGGCCGAAAAAATTGCCCTGATTTACAAAAAACGTTGGCAAATCGAATTGTTATTTAAACAACTAAAGCAAAACTTTCCATTAAAGTACTTCCTTGGCGACAACGAAAACGCCATTGAAATCCAGATATGGGCAGCTATGTTGGCCAACCTTTTGATTACGCTTGTGCGCAGCCAGGTAAAGCATAAATGGGCTTTTTCCAATTTGGTATCTATCATCCGTCAACAATTGATGAATTACATCAACATATATGGCTTTTTGGAAGACCCCGAAGGAAGTTGGCGCGAGATAATAAAGGAAAATAAAACCAATTATCAAAATTCACTCTTTCCGGAATTAGAGAGGGCTTACTTTTGAAAAAGTAAATTGCTGTTATTGATTATCTTTGAGTTATGAATGAATAATAACAATTATTCAAGTTTACCGGACAACAGTGATTAAAATATATTTTTTGTTTGTCCATTCTTTTTACGCCAATTGGCAAATAATTTATTTTCAATATTTTGCTTATTGTTGTAAAGCCAGTCTAATGATGAATAAAGGGTGTTTTTATTTATTTGTGAAATTCCGATAGTTTCACAACCTAAATGAATGTTGGCAAGGCGTACAGCGGACAAGCGGCTTCCAGGCTCAATGAGCCGCGAAATTATTAACCACAATACATAATTTGCATTGTCACTTCTACCTAAAAC
>JANYAP010000057.1 GCA_025361285.1 Bacteroidales bacterium
TCGCATTTGGTTTATGGCCATTTTATGAGCAGCATTCGATTCGCTTGCAATTAGGTCGGCAACAGCCTCGGCTTGAGACAGATCCATTTTACCATTCATAAAAGCACGCATGGTAAATTCGCCAGGATTGGCAAGTCTAGCTCCCGATTGTGTAAGGCATTGAAGTATTTGCTGTTGTATGTAGCGCGAACCGTGACACGAAATTTCAACAATATCTTCGCCGGTATATGAATGCGGCGCTTTAAATATGCTTACAAGTACTTCATCAATAATAGTTTCGTTAAACACAAAACAGCCGTAATGTATGGTATTTGCTAGCTGATTACTGAGTTTTTTACTGCCTTTGGGCGACCGAAAAAGTTTATCGATTATAGTGAGCGATGTATCGCCCGACAAACGCAATACAGCAATTGCACCGTTTCCGGGAGCTGTGGCTAAAGCGCAAATGGTATCGTTGTTTGTTGCTATCATTATTTTTTATGAGAATGCAAAAATACACGAATTTTATGGTTACTTATTAATAATATTAACTATTAATACTCAACAATTTAAATAAAAACGCATATTCCAATGCCGTTTCCTTGTAACGCTCGAAACGTCCCGATGCTCCGCCATGACCTACTTCCATATTGGTATGTAACAGCAGCAGGTTTTGGTCGGTTTTGAATTCGCGTAGTTTAGCAACCCATTTTGCTGGTTCCCAATATTGTACTTGCGAATCGTGCAATCCTGTGATTACTAGCATATTAGTGTAATCCTTGGCAGTAACATTGTCGTATGGCGAATACGATTTCATGTAATCGTAAAACTGTTTTGTGTTTGGGTTTCCCCACTCGTCATACTCTCCTGTGGTAAGTGGAATGGTGTCGTCGAGCATAGTCGTAACCACATCAACGAAAGGAACCGCTGCCACAATGCCTTTAAACAATTCGGGGCGAAGATTAATTACCACTCCCATTAAAAGCCCGCCTGCACTTCCTCCCATAGCAAAAAGCTTAGCGCTACTAGTATATTTCTCATTTATAAGATGTTCGCCACAGGCAATAAAATCGGTAAAGGTGTTCATTTTGTTGAGCAATTTACCGTTTTCGTACCATTGCCTACCAAGTTCCTGTCCACCACGTATATGAGCTATGGCATATACAAATCCACGATCGAGCAAACTTAAGCGCACCGAACTAAAATACGGATCGATAGAAATGCCATAAGAGCCATATCCGTATAGCAGTAGCGGGTTATTCCCATTCAATTGAATGCCCTTTTTTAAAACTATCGAAATTGGAACCTTTGTACCGTCGGGAGCCGTGGCAAAAAGCCTTTTAGATTGATAATTTAACGAATCGAAATCGCCAACAACTTCCTGCTGTTTGAGTAATTGTTTATGTTTTGATATTAAATGATAATCGTAAACGGAGTTTGGTGTAGTTAACGAACTGTAATTGAAGCGTAACTGTTCGCTATCGAATTCGGGATTATTGTTTATTCCGGCTTCGTAAACTTCCTCATCGAACGAAATATAATGCTCTGTTTTATCGCTCCATTTAATAACCCGCAGCATATTAGTGGCGTTTTGTCGCTCGGCAACTACCAGATAATCTCGAAAAATTTCGAATCCATCTATCATAACATCAGTACGATGCGCAATAACTTCTTGCCAATTATCCTTAGTAGTTTTATTTACTGAAGTTTTCATCAACCTAAAATTTTGGGCATCGAGGTTGGTTCGTACATAGAAGTTATCGTTAAAATGATCGACAGAATACTCCAAATTGTGCTCGCGAGGCTGAATTACCGCGAATGGTTCGTTTGGAAAGTCGGCATCAACAAACCTATACTCGTTGGAAACAGTACTCGATGATGCAATAATAATATATTTGCGCGATTTACTTTTATAAACATGAGTAGTGAACGATTCGTCGGATTCAAAAAACACCTCCACATCGTCGGAAACAGGCGTACCTAGTACATGTTTCATTATTCTGTCTTCACGTAATGTTTCAATATTTTTTGTTGTATAGAAAATTGTACAACCATCGTTTGCCCATGCCACCGATGCTGCAGTATTTGGCAATGCATCGTCGAAAACCCTGCCACTTGCAATGTCTATTATATGAACCATATACAATCGGCGACTAACGGTATCGATGCCGTAAGCAAGCAATTTGTTATCGGGCGAAACCTGTAACCCAGATATATTACAGTATTTGTGCCCTTTAGCCATTTCGTTGCCGTCAATCAAAATTTCTTCTATAGCTTCGGCAATATCTTTTTTACGGCAATGAATTGGGTATTCCTTACCTTGCTCAAACCTGTAATAGTAATAGTATCCGCGTGTTATGTATGGCACCGATTCGTCGGTTTGTTTAATTCTATCTACAATTTCGGTAAAAAGTTTTGTTTGCAATTCCGCTGTATCGCACATTACAGCGGTAGTATATGCATTTTCGGCATTCAAATAATCAATTACTTTAGGGTTTTCGCGCTCGTTTAGCCAATAGTAATTATCGGTGCGAGTATCATCGTTGGAAATAAGTTCTTTTTTTATTTTTTCCGCAATTGGCTCATTCATTAATACTTACGATTAGTGATAAAAAAACATCTGCAATGTTAGTGAAATTTACAAAATTCGTGTAGGTTTGCGATAAAAAAATTCCTAAACTCATTATTAATATGAAAAGAAATAAACTAGTTATTGGGCTATTAAGTGTTTGTGTACTTGCATTTTGCATGTCGTGTTCTAAATCGGGTAAACCAGCAGTAAATAATAATACAAGTGATGGAGCGCAACAAACGGGTAATGCTGGTAAAATTGCGTATGTTGAGGTTGACACCATTTTTATGCACTACAAAATGGCCAAGGAACTTGCGGTAGTTTTCGAATCGAAATCGAAACAGCTCGATGCCGATTTGAATAGCAAGTCGAAAACTTTTCAAGGTACAGTACTCGACTTTCAGAATAAAGTACAAAAAGGGCTTATAACGAGTTCGAATGCTCAAGAAGTACAAAAACAACTACAAGCTCAGGAACAGGAGTTGTACAAGCTTCGCGAAAAATACCAAGCCGAACTTGCTGATGAAGGGCAAGTTAACCAACGACAGATTTTACAAAGTATTATGGCGTATCTTAAAGAATACAACAAAACCAAAGGTTTTCAATATGTTTTAGCAAATTCGTTTCCAAGCAGTATTTTGTATGCCGACAGCACCTTAAATGTTACTAATGAGGTTATTGAAGGGCTGAATACTAAATTTAAAATTGCGAAGAAATAAGAGTACTAAGTACTAAGGCTTTGTAATAAAATAAGTCATTCGATTTGCTGTCATTCCGATGCAGGTCGGAACCCCTAATTATTTTTTATTTTTATGGATTACCTTCAGTGAGGGCTTCGCCGTTCCGACCTACGTCGGAATGACAGCATACTTTTATGGATCGCCAATGTAAGGGGTGTTTCCGTTCATATGAATGTATGACCTATTACATTACAACGCCTTAGTACTAATTACTTAGTAATAAATACTCGGTACTAACCCCTTAATCATGCATTTCGTAAAAGCTTACCTCGACAAACAAAACTTCACTCCATACATAACAGGTCAGCCGCACGCTGATCTGTTTATATGTTTGGCAATACCCTGCTTTAACGAACCTAACTTAATTAACACATTACAAGCTATTTGGTACTGTAATCGTCCGCAGAAGGCTGTGGAGGTAATTGTGGTTATAAATTCTTCCGAAAGTGCATCAGATAAAACTATTACCCAAAACAATAGCTCATTATCCAAAGCCAGAGATTGGGCGGAAAGCCATTTCGACGCAAAACTAAAATTTCATATCCTAAGCTTTCCTAACCTGCCCGAAAAGCATGCAGGCGTTGGTTTGGCGCGTAAAATTGCTATGGATGAGGCTGTTTGTCGCTTTTTACAAGTTAATTGTCCAAAAGGAATTATTGCAGGCTTTGATGCCGATGCCTCTTGCGATACAAATTATTTGGTTGAAATGGAGCGTCATTTTATGCAAGAGCCCAAAACCGATGGCTCGTCGATATACTTCGAACATCCTACTAATGGTGAGGAGTTTAGCCATTCAATATACAAAAGCATTATACAATACGAATTGCATTTGCGATATATGAACGTAGCATTGCGCTACGCTGGTCATCCACATGCTTTCCACACCGTTGGCTCGAGCTTTGCCGTGCGAGTGGACGCTTATGTAAAACAAGGCGGAATGAATAAACGACAGGCTGGCGAAGATTTCTACTTTCTACAAAAAATTATTTCGCTAGGGAGCTTTACCGAAATTAATAGCACTCGTGTAATACCATCGCCCCGCGAATCGGATAGGGTTCCTTTTGGCACAGGAGCTGCCATGCAATTGATGCAAGCCAGTGCAGATAACCAACTAACAACGTACTCGTTACAAAGCTATTTAGATATAAAAATGCTTCTTGAACATATAAATAACCTATATAAAGCTGATAAAGAGCTGATTAATAACATTTTCTTAAAACTGTCGGCTGCATTACAAAACTTTCTTATCGAAAATAATTTTGCCGACGAATTAGCATCAATTCAATCGAATGCAGCAACAATAGCCACCTTTCGCGACAGATTTTTCCGATGGTTTAATGTGTTTAAAACTATCAAGTATTTAAACTACTCTAATTCAACATATTACACCAAATACTATGTTTGTAATGAAGCAGATGCGTTGCTTCATTTACTTAATCAACAGCATGTTGTAAGCGACTACGAATTGTTGAACGCCTACCGCAAGCTCGAACGTGCTGGTGTTGAGCTTATTTAGTGCCTCTAAGAAAACTCTTCTTTATTCACATCATATTATTTTTAAGGTGTTCATGAAATCGCTATCGCTAAGTTGTTACTTTTTTATCGAAAAACGTAACAAGAAAAAATTTGAAACTCCCTATAAATATTGAAATATAACTATGTTTTTGACATGTTAACGAGTTTTCTTAGTAACACTACCTAAGTAATGTGTAGACAATAAGTTCATATAAGGCGTGATAAATTGGCGTTGCAAGTATCATTTTATTTTTTATATTTGCCTTCACAAAACTTTAATATTTAGAGATGCCAATTACCGAAATGTTCCATCAGAAAGTTATTGCAAGCGCTTTATTACAACAATATTCTGTAGCCCTTGCCGCCGTAGAGAGAGAGAGAGAGAGAGAGAGTAACCTCCTACACCAATTTTTACACGCAGGTTTCGCTTACGCGAAATTTGTTTCCCACAATCGCGTTCAATTACCACCCAAAGCACTTGCAGGCTTCTACACAACTGCTGTGCCTTACACCATTGCCTCCGCTGGTTTCAACAATAAACATGTGGCGCACACCAACTATTACGCGGTGCCATACGCAAAGTTCGTTGCTATCTACGAAAATTCCGTTGGGCAATACGGAACTTTCGTGAGACAATACGAAACATCCAAACATTTATACAGAAGCGCCGTTGTTTACTCCGCAATAGCTGGTTATTGCTACGAAACCTTCGCAGGGCAACACATACGCCGAACACAATACGCTCAATTTACAATCTGTTAAAATAAAAAATCCCAAAAAGCGGAAGCCGAAAAGCTTTAACAGAGTAGGCAAATTAAAAACTCTATTTAAAATGAAAAGTTTATTAATGAAAACCTCGTTACTACGAGCAACAAAAGGTGTGCTGCTTGCAGCAATGGTTATGGCGCTCTTTGCAACTGGTTGCAGCAAAGAAAATTTAAATTATGGTTTGGATGTGAAGGGAAGCAAGGCGTATACTGGCACATTGTTTTCTCCCGAAAAAGAACCATACCCAATACCAGCTGGCCAAAATGATAACATCACAAACAGATTGACTATAACTGGAGGCTATGTTAATAAAAATAATAATTATGTTACCATTAGTGATCAACCAATTTGGAAATATTATAAATATGAATTTTATAACCCAACATTAGCTTGGGATCCTTCATTCACGGCATATTATAATATTTCAAATCTTAAATGGGAATTTGTAATTATACTTGACAACACCGTTCAAAAAATTGCAGCAGATAATGGTATTATTGCACAAATAGTAAAGCCATTTGGTAATATGGAAGATGGAGCTTTTATTTGCACGATGAATTATCCTTCATTTAGTAATGTAATAAAATCAACTAGAGTTAATATTGATCCACAAGGTAATGAAATGTCGGCATTAACTGAGTGCCTTGGATACCGTCTTTCATTTACGTATACTCCTAAGTCTGGTGGTACAGCAGTAAAATTTGTAACAACTTATTTTCCTGTTGTAAACTATTATCATTAATTATATGCTTCAACCCTAAGCTGAATTTGTAATTCAGCTTACATATCACCACTGCCATGCAGCTGCAATGTTGCGTGGCGGTGTGTTTTAGGAGCATTTGCAAACCAACAAATTATACATACTTTTGTAAAAAAATGCTTACAAATTATTTGTAATAGTGCAGTGTAAGGAATTTTAAGCATAAAAGTAGCAACAGCCCATTAATTTGACAATTAATAATTAACCGCGAAATATAGCTTGTACTTTACCCGAAACAATAAGGGTTTTATAGAACTAAATTTTATGAAGTTTTTACTTATTATATTTTATGTGTTACTTATTTCGCAACCCTGCAATTCTCAGCTATTTATCGGTGCCAACGCAGGAACTACCTTCAATTATTTAAACACAAATATTACCAACCGTACATATACTGTAAACGAACCTAAATATGGCTATTGTGGCGGATTAAATGTAAAGTATCACCTTACAGGATCGTTTAACTTGGCAAGTGGTGTTTTGTATGCACAAAAAAACTATTCGTTTGTGCGTACCAACAACTATGCCGGCATTTTCCACACAACTACAAGCTCTTACCTACAAATCCCCGTTTTAATTCAACTACAAGCTTCTATAAAAACAATTGAGATTTGCTTAAACGCTGGGGTTTACGGCGCATACTGGCTGTATGCATATACTAGTGGCGTTATGCCCAACATATTAAACAGCACAAATAGAGTTGATAATAATGGCGAAATTTTTCAGAAACTAACATTAACACAATATTCCGAAAAGTACCAGTTCAGCTACAAGCGCGATAACCGATTAGAGTACGGATTACAAACAGGTGTAACAGTTAACTTCAATATGAAAAATAATGCCAAACTATTTTGCGATATCGCTTATATGCACTCACTTACCGACACTCAAAAGCAGTATATGGCTAATCAAACTCGCAAGACTAATCAAACCATTGGCTTATCGTTGGGATATTTAATGCAATTACATAACGGCAAAAAGTAGTACACGTATGCATAAAACAATATTACTACTCTTGTTACTTACTTTTGCATCAGTTTTTACATCGTGTGAAAAAGAGTCGACCACTTTAAATACTCCCACTTCATTTAGCGAAATATTCGAAGCCTATTGGAATAGCATGAACACCAATTACGTTTACTGGGATATCGACACAACCGATTGGGACGAAATATATTACAAATACCAACCCGCTTTTGCCAAGCTCGACATAACCAACCAAACCGATGCAATTACGTCGGTTGAATATTTTCGGGAGTTAACACAAGGTCTTATCGATAGCCACTACCATATAAGTTTCACCAATACGTTAATTTCAGGCTACTTTATAAATCCGTCGGTTACACGAAAGCAAAAACTACCAGGTTTTCACTATCCTTATTCTTATTATCAATTAGTATTGGAATATTTAGATAAAACCGATAATTCTTTTGGACAATATAAAACTGAGCAACTAACAGTTTTAAGCGGAATTATCGATAACAAAATACTATATTTCGGTTGCTCGAAGTTCAAGCTTTATAGTTTATATTCGTCGGCATCGGAAAATGACGTTAAAACCACATTGCAGTATTTTTTCAACAAACTGGCTAACTTAAACGAAACCGTAAAAGGCATAATAATAGATGTTAGAGGAAATTCGGGTGGCGACTTAGAGGATTTGAATTTTTTTGTAGGGCATTTTATAAACACTCCTCTCCATTTCGGGTTTACTCAAGCAAAAAGCGGAAACGGCAGGTTAGATTTCACTCCATGGGTTAAAGCTGTTATAAATCCAGAAAATGGAGGCACCGATATAACTATTCCTATTATTGTTTTAGCCGATAATCTTTCGGCATCGCTTTCCGAGCTGTTAGTAATGGCTTTTAAAGCTAAGTATAACTGTACTGTAATTGGTGAAAATACTGCTGGGGCAACTGGGCCATTAACGCAGACGAAAGTATACAACGATGGACAATTTGATATTGAAAACTATATGCACGTTCAAACATCGTCGTGCAAATTTAAGCACCTCGATGGGATTATATACGAAAACATTGGGTTTCCACCCGATATTTACGTGCCATACAATCCAAATGCTATAAATCGGAGAAAAGATTCACAGCTAGAAAAAGCAATAAGCTTGATAAAATAATAATATATCTCTTTGTTCCGCTAAGGTTGCACCCATAGCCGTCAATCTAAGGAGTTATAGTATTGGTAATGAGCACAATAATACTATTTTTGCCCCCTGCCTTATTAAAGTTGAGGGTAATTGATTTTTTTTGTACCATATCAAAGAATTTTATTATTATTTTGTATTACAACAATAGCACTATATTATTGTTTTACAAAACATTATCTCAACAAAATCTTCAAAATTATACCATTTTTTTCTCTTTTCGACCCAATGTCCAGTGCTTAATTTTTCTATTATTTCTTCCAGTACTTTTTTTAGTGATTTCTTTTGTACTAACAGGCTTTTACGTAAGTCAATGTTCAATTCTTT
>JANYAP010000073.1 GCA_025361285.1 Bacteroidales bacterium
CCGTGCGCCGGTCGCCACCTCAGTATTGCTACCTTGTGCTGCCCCTCGACTTGCATGTGTTAGGCCTGCCGCTAGCGTTCATCCTGAGCCAGGATCAAACTCTTCATTGTAAGTTATTTGTTTGAATCCTTTCAGGCTTGATTTTTAATTATTGGGAAATAGTTGTGTTCTATATTCCTCTGATTTGTTTATCATGTTATTCAAAGAACTTTGTACTTAGCTTGAAAGTTACCTCCCATTTTTCGTACTTGTGTTTCTCCCTTTCCTATGTCGCCTCGCGGTTTGTTTCGTAAAGGGAGCGCAAAATTACTCGCTTTTTTTAACTTTCCAAACTTTTTTGCATTTATTTTAAAACTTTTTTAGTCCTAAGCTTCTTGCCTTTCGTTTCTGGTAAAGCGGGTGCAAAGATAATACCTTGTTTCAAATTTCCAAAATATTTTTCGGTTATTTTTGAAATATTTTTTGAAAACCTTTTTGTGGCTGAATATCAATACTAATATAGCTCTAATGCCTTTTTTAGTATCTCTACTCCTATTATCATTTCCCCTTCGTTATGTAAAGAACGTTGCTCGTTGTTTTAGCGGGTGCAAAAGTAATACGCTTTTTGGCTATTCCAAATACTTTGGTAAATTATTTTGAAACTATTTTAATGGTATGCGATAAAAAACTAATTGTGAGCATATTGAAAACGTATAAACTCGATAAATTTAAACAAAATGGAAACGTAGTTGAGGTAGATTTCGAAAATTTCTGGTTTGGAACTTGTTTCGAATTTAATAACTTTGGCAGGCAGTTAGTTGTTATCTATTAAATACTTATAATATTTGAATATTGGCAATTAACATATATAACCAAACTTGAACGTAATGAAAATTAGATATATACTTACCATCCTGTTTCTCTACACCTATTATATAGTACAACTAAACGCTCAACCTCAACTTCCTCCACCACCCAAGCCTAAACCGGTTGTAAGTCGTATTCTATTTGTTTTCGATGCTTCGAATAGTATGAATGGAAATTGGGAAAAGGATAAAAAGATAGTGGTTGCCCGTAACATTCTCATTACCTTGATAGATAGCTTAGAAAAGCTCGATAACATAGAGTTAGCTCTGCGAGTATATGGGCATCAAAAGCCTGTTCCTCCGCAAGATTGCAGCGATTCGAAGCTTGAGGTGCCGTTCGCGAAAGGAACTGCTTCAAAAATTCGACAAAAGCTCCGTTTTATTGATCCTATGGGTACTACCCCAATTGCAGGTTCGCTTGCATTAGCGGCCAACGATTTTGGAACTTCTACCGAATACCGAAACATAATAATTTTAATTACTGATGGCATTGAGGCTTGCGATGGCGACCCGTGCGCTGTGTCGCGCGATCTTCAGGCGAAGGGTATAGCTTTACGTCCCTTTGTTATAGGTATTGGCCTCGACGAAAACTTTAAGGAATCGTTCGATTGTATAGGTAAGTACTACAATGCCAAAAAGGAAGAGCAGTTTAAGGAAGTTCTTAATGTTGTTATTTCGCAGGCGCTAAACGCAACTACGGCACAAGTAAATTTGCTCGATATTTACAGTAAACCCACTGAAACTAATGTGAATATGTCGTTTTACGATTACTATTCGGGTAAGCTTAAGCAAAACTATATACACACCATTAATCACAAGGGAAACCCCGATACTATAATATTAGATCCATTAGTAACCTATAGAATGACAGTACAAACATTGCCTCCTGTAACAGTTGACAGTTTTAAACTTTCTGCTGGAAAACACAACCTTATTGCCGCACGCGTGCCGCAAGGATACCTAATTATAAAAGCCGAAGGCGCGCAAACCCGCAATATTAATGCCATAGTTCGAGAGCAAGGAACAATGAAAACCCTCAATTACCTAGATTTGAATCGTTTAGAAAAATACATAGTTGGCAAATACGATTTAGAGATTCCGGTTTTGCCCAAAATACTATTATATAATGTTGATATTAAACAGAGTACAACAACCACGGTACAAATTCCACAAGCTGGGCTAGTTACACTTTTGCTTACGGCACCAGGTATTGGCAGCTTGTATCTGCGCGAAAAAGATAAACCCCTTCAGTGGATATACAACTTAAACACATCGTTACGAAGCGAAACAGTATATTTGCAACCTGGCAGTTACGTAGTAGTTTTTAGAGCAATGAATGCTAAGCAAACCTTATATTCTATATCGCGAAATTTCGATGTTACTTCTGGAAGCTCAAAAACGGTAGAATTATACTGATAATTAGAAGTTTGGACTATTTACCATGATGCTAAAGAAAAAATTTAAACCGTTACATTAAACCTAATCAGTTTCCGATTGTCTAAGTTTCCGAAATAACAAAATTTGATTTTTGCCATTGGCATGACCGATTACTCTGATAAAGAACTTGTTGCCATTTTTCGAGATGTAAATCGCCAACATTATGCATTTAACATGATTGTGCGAAAATACACCGAGCGAATGTATTGGCACATTCGAAAACTTATAATTAGCCATGACGATACCGACGATGTGCTTCAGAATACATTTATGAAGGCTTGGAAAGGTTTACAGGATTTCCGAGAAGATGCACAGCTTTACACGTGGTTATACAGGATTGCAACTAACGAAGCGCTTTCCTTTCTAGCACAGAAGAAACGAAAGTACTTCCTACCATTGATAGATGTTGAGCGTCAACTAAGTAACACACTTGAAACCGACGAATATTTTTCGGGTAATGAATTGCAATTAAAACTTCAAAAAGCTGTGTTAACACTTCCCGAGAAACAACGAGTTGTGTTTAACCTAAAATATTTTGAGGAAATGAAATACGAGGAAATGTCGGAAATACTCGATACATCGGTAGGGGCATTGAAAGCATCGTATCATCATGCGGTAAAAAAAGTAGAAAAATATATTCTTGAAAATTAAACCTTTCGTACTTTTAGAAGTCAAAGCAGGTGAAAAAACTATTATTATGAATAATATCGACAAAACAAATAACATGTTAGAGCAGATGGCGAAAGGCAATCCTTTTAGAACGCCAGATGGATACTTTGACAACTTCTCTGTTCGAATGTCGGATAAAATTAGCGAAGTCGAAAACATTCGGAAGCCTTGGTTTGAATGGGTTCGACCTCAAATTACTGTATATTTAGCATTTTCAAGTGTAGTAATTTTGTTTGCTGTAGGCATAAAAATGTATCAAGCCAATAACAAGCCTATTTCGTCGCATGAGTTTGCCGAGGTTATGGAATACTCAATTATAAGCGATATGGATGATAGTGAAATAATTAAACGATTGGACGAAGCAAACAACAAACTGTTGCTAAGTAAAGATTCAATCGCGAAAATTAAAGATGGAGACGCGAAAACGCTTATCAATTACCTATCGAAGGAAGACATTGATATTAATGCAATTGAAGATGTTTTATAACAATAAACGATATTAACTTATTGAATACAGCACTATGAATAAACTAGAAAAGACATTATCGCCAATGCTTATTATATTGGGAATGTTATTTTTACAAACATCTAATGCCCAACAAACACGCAGCGAATTAGCAAATAAAATACACACACAACGAATTGCGTTTTTTACTGACCGTATGGGAATTACGTCGGATGAAGCCCAGAAGTTCTGGCCTATATACAATGAATATTCCGAAAAGAAAGTAAAGCTTTTAACCGAAAAGAACCGACTAACAAGGTTTTACAAGGAAAATTCGGCAACAATGACTGAAAATGATATTGATATTACAATTAATAAGTACGTACAAAGCTCGAAAGCGGAAACTGCTCTATTTGAGGAATATAGTAAAAAATTCCGATTAGTGCTACCTGCAACAAAAGTAATGAAACTATACATTGCCGAAGTTGAGTTTAAAACCCAGTTACTCAAACAAATAAAAGAATAATAATACTAATCGTTAAGCCTAATTAATATATTTTTGTATTTTTGGGCTAAGGTCCTCTGCAATTTTACGCCTCAATGCGCATGAATTGTAAATTAACCCATTGGCAAATAGTTTAATTACAGTAGATTTGCACTCTAAATTAATCATAAAATGATAATTGCAAACCCAATTTACGATGTTGTTTTTAAGCGACTTATGGAAAACAATAAAGTAGCAAAATTCTTTATTGGAACATTATTGGAGCAAACCATAGAAACTGTTGAAGTAAAAC
>JANYAP010000086.1 GCA_025361285.1 Bacteroidales bacterium
CACATCTTCACATTTCCTCATTTCCTCTTCATCACATCTCCACATTTCCTCATTTCCTCATCTTCACATCTTCACATTTCCTCATTTCCTCTTCATCACATCTCCACATTTCCTCATTTACTCATCTTCACATCTTCACATTTCCTCATTTCCTCTTCATCACATCTCCACATTTCCTCATTTCCTCATCTTCACATCTTCACATTTCCTCATTCTTTATTCCATTTCAAAATCCACGGATCGCTTGTGCGTACCTGAAAATCTTTTAATTGTAGCTTCATTTCTTTTAAAATGTTGAAGTATTGTGGGTTATCACTTAAATTTATTATTTCATCGGTATCGTTTATTATATCGTATAGCTCAAATTCTGGGCGATGGATAAATTGCTGCACATTTCGTTTGCCATATATTGAATCTTCGGTTTTTAAATAGCTCTGCCATGTTGCCGACGCCCATAAATCGGCTGAGAATGGGAATGGTTGCTGGTGAGCGATGTTCCAAATAAGTTTAAACTGGCGGTTTTGTATGGCTCGCATGGGATAATAGTTCGTAACCTCGTTAAATGTGTGCGAGGCATAAATTTGGTTCCATTCTTTTGGATGTTCCTCGTTAATAGCAAGTTTAAACGAACTGCCTTGAAAACGTATTTCCGACGGTAAAGCGGCGCAAAAGTCGAGTATGGTTGGTGTAATGTCGGCCCAATTTACCATGGCATCGCATGTTTGGTTTCTTGTTTCTGCAAAGGGCGGTTTTACAATGCATGGCTGATGAATGTTAGGGTTGTAAAGGGTGGTTTTGCTACCTGGGAATGCGATACCGTTGTCGGATAAATAAATAACTAACGCGTTTTCCCAATTGCCCGATTTTCGGAGCAGTTCGAACAAACGCCCTATACCTAAATCCATCCGCGAAACAGCCTGTGCGTATTGCGCCAGTTCGGCTCGGCATGCTGGAATATCGGGAAGATAGGAGGGGACTTTCATTTTTTCGGGCAAGTAATATTTTGGTATAATTCCCTGGTAACCTTCGTCGCGGTTGCCAAACCGATCGGGTTTGCTGGCCGAATCTTCTAATATAATTCCACTCCGACTAGGGTCGGCCGTACCGAAATATAGAAAAAACGGTGTGTTTGGCTTCGCATTTATGAAGTTGGCACATTCGTTGGCCATTTCGTAAGTGCTTCGTTCGCTAGTGTTTATGCCAAGTATAGTGTCGAATGCATATACACTCTCTGGTTCGATTTGAAATTTACCTATTCTAGCTGTTTGATAACCAACTTCTTTTAAATATTGAGGCAGACTTTTTACTTCGGGAAATGTGACGAAATGATTATAACCCATTGCTTGGCCGTATTGCCCGTTGGCGTGACTATAAATACCGGTTAATATAGCCGACAGGCCTGCGCTCGATGATGCCGAGGTGCTGTAAGCATAGGTCATGCGAATACCTGCGGCTGCGAGTCTGTCGAGATTTGGCGTTTTAATTACGTTATTGCCGTAGCAGCCTAAGTCGTTGCGCCCGTGGTTGCTCGATACAATTAACACCACATTTGGTTTATTTACTGATACATGCATCGAATCTTGAGCTGATGCTGGTAAAAGAAACAACGTAAAGCTCGTGATACAGGAGGAGTATAGTATTTTTTTATTAATATTCATTACATAATCGGGTATTATCCTTCTGATATTTAATAATACTTCGGTAATCTTTTAGGTGTGTTTTGTGACTTTGTGATTTGATGACCATTATATAATTTTTACCACCAAAACACCAAATTGCCAAATTACACCAAACTAAAGAGTTTTAAAAATCAAAGTCTTACGATTCAGTTTTATTTCCAAATTCTCATAAAATTAATGAACTTTGTGTTTGTTTTAACGCTTTCAGAATAAATATTTTGAGCAATAGCGAAAAACAAGCTTTTAAACATGTAGTTAATTTCTAGCGTACATTCATTATTTCGATAAGTTATTATAAATGAACAGTTTAAATATTTAATTATGAACAAAAATAATATCTTTCTATTTATGGCTTCTGCTATTTTAATATCGAGTTGTACTAGCTCGAAAACAGACCCGGTGCTAGGCTTCGATCTTTCGAATTTGGATACAACAATAAGCCCAGCAACCGATTTTTATATGTACACCAATGGCGGTTGGCTTAAAAACAATCCGATGCCTGCCGAATACAGTCGTTACGGAGCGTTCGATAAACTTGGCGAGGAAAACGACAAGCAAATGCGCGAATTGGTCGAAAATCTTGCAAAGCAGCAACATAAAGCTGGCTCGATTGCGCAAAAAATTGGCGATTTCGTGGCTGTTGGCATGGATACGACTAGAATTGAAAAAGAAGGAGTTAGTCCGTTAAAACCCGAGTTCGAAAAAATTCGTAAAGCTACATCTATAACTGATATTCAAAGCCTTATCGCTTATTATCATTCGATGGATATAAATCCGTTGTTTTCGTTTTACGGAGAGTCGGATAGCAAAAACAGCGATATGATGATTGTTCAGCTCGCACAAGGTGGGCTTGGCCTTGGCGATCGCGATTATTACGTTGGAACTGATTCTCATTCGAAAGAAATTCAAACCGAATATGTAAAGCATATTGCCAAGATGCTTGATTTTGCTGGCTTTACAACGGAAGCAGTAGTATGGTCGAAAAAAATTATGGCCTTGGAAACACGTCTTGCCAAAGCGTCGAAAACTCGTTTGGAATTGCGCGACCCGGAAAGTAATTACCATAAAATGAAACTTGCCGATGTTGAGGCACTTGCACCAAATTACGATTGGTCGGCATATTTTACCTCAATAGATTTGGCTGTGCCTGGAGACATAAATGTTTGTCAACCTGAGTTTTTTAAAGAATTGAATGCAACGTTAAAAGATGTTCCGCTCGATGATTGGAAAGCCTACCTTACGTGGACGTTGATTAACAGCACATCGCCTTATTTGAGCGCTGAATTCGTAAATCAAAATTTCGATTTCAACGGTAAGTTTATGTCGGGCAAAAAGACAATACTTCCGCGGTGGCGTAGGGTTTTAAATGCAACTAATAGCACTATTGGCGAGGCACTTGGTCAATTATATGTCGAAAAATATTTTCCAGCATCGTCGAAAGAGCGAATGCTTAAACTGGTAGAAAACCTGCGCGTTGCTCTTAGCGAGCGTATTAACGGTTTGGTTTGGATGGGCGATTCGACCAAACTCAAGGCTCAGGAAAAGTTAAATGCCATAACGGTTAAAATAGGATATCCCGATAAATGGCGCGATTTCTCTAACTTGGTTATTGATAATGAGTTGTATGTTACAAATGTTTTGAAAGGTAGAAAGTTTAATTTCGATTATGCTGTTAGCCTGATAAATAAACCTGTTGATCGATCACTTTGGGGCATGACCCCGCAAACCGTAAATGCCTATTATAACCCAAGCAATAACGAGATATGCTTTCCGGCAGGTATTCTTCAACCACCGTTTTTCTTTCCCGACGCCGACGATGCCGTAAACTATGGTGCTATTGGCGTGGTTATTGGGCACGAAATTTCGCACGGTTTCGACGATCAAGGTCGACAGTACGATGCCAAAGGGAATTTGGTGGATTGGTGGACTGCCGATGACGCAAAACGTTTTGGCGAGCGCACCAATATTCTTGTGCAGCAGTTTAACCATTTTGCGGTACTCGACACAACACATGCCGATGGCGCGCTAACTCTTGGCGAAAATATTGCCGATTTGGGAGGGTTAAACATTTCATATACAGCACATCAAAAGGCTTTGAAGGAAAGCTCCGCTTCGGAAAAAATTGACGGTTTTACGCCCGAACAGCGTTTCTACCTAGCTTATGCGCATGTGTGGGGTCAGCATATTACCGACAAGGAAATTCTTAGGAGAACCAAAGAAGATGTTCATTCACTTGGGCGTTTTCGAGTGCTTGGGCCGTTGCCAAATGTGCCTGAATTTTACAAGGCTTTCGTTATAAAACCTAGCGATGCAATGTATTTGGAAGAAGCAAAAAGAGCGGTGATTTGGTGAGGAGTTGGAATTCGGAAGTCGGAAGTCGGAAGCCGGAAGTTGGAAGTTGGAAGTCGGAAGTCGGAAGCCGGAAGTTACAAAACAAAAGACAAACGTCGTAAGATAAAAGACAATTTTAAGTATTCGCGAAGCATTGTCTTACGACTTACGACTACTGTCTTACGACTTTCTTAGATTAATTATTAAATTGCACAGCTCCATAAGTTCGGGCTCTTCAATTTCGTTGGAAATACATCTAAAAACCAAGTGGTAATTGGTGCGTTGGTGAATTTCGATTACGAATTTGGCGCCTTCACAACTGCTACTATATTTTGTTGGCGACATATCGTTTATTTTGTTCTTCTTAATTAACTTCTTGATTTTTACCATATTCTGGTAATCGATAAGTTTACGTTGGTATATTCGTTTTTCAATGATAGTAGAATCTTTACCTGTACTCGATTTTACAATTTCGTTAACCGATTCGTAACCATTTTCTTTCAGATATAGCTTATTATCAATATTCTCAACGCTTAAAACTAAAAATGGGTGTTTAGGTCGTATCCATGTAAGGCGAACTACCTGTATGCCAGTATAATAGTTGTAAAGTATTGGTTCGCCAACTTTTGCTAAAGCTTTTGAAAACAGTTTTAAGTTAACAGAATCGATTATACCGTTCGAATGGTTTTGAGTAGAGGAATCGATAAACCAACTTACTGGAAAATAGCTCAATCCCCTCTTTTTGGGCATACCATTTATGTTGGTAATATTGTTGTTGTTAGGATACTCGTAAACAACTTCATCAGTGCACGACAACAAAAATAGGGAGATAATAAACGAATAAAAACACATTAATTTCATATCGTAAAAATTTAATTAGTAATGTGTACGAAATAAGTTCCTATAAGGCGCGCAAAAATTTTAATACCGGAGCTTACTACTTTAAGTGAGTAGCGAAGCGTTCACGAATACCATTAAAAACAAATGGATTTGTGAGTAATATAAAATTTTGCAGCAAAGCATTAGTAGCTTATTTAATAAATATTACTTAATATATTTCCCAAAAAACTTCATTAAATTCCCATGAAACTTGTGAATGCCTTTGGGGTTGGCATACATCATAATACATTGTTTTGAAACAAGATTTACCTTATATTCAATAGCAAATGCAATGCTCTCGGGCGTTTCGCTCATTTGTTGAATCCAAATATTTTTTATTCCTTTTTCAATAGCTTCTTTCAAAACACCTAGTGTGTAGCGCTTGTGCGTAATTATAAGTATATTTTTCACATAGTCGGGAACATTGTAAATGCTTCTAAACCAATGAATATCGTCGCTTTCCTCGGCATTTGGGTTTACAGGATACAGATCGTATCCGTTTTCGAGCAGCGTTTTATAAACCAAATGGCCAAACTTCTTTGTATTGCGCGAAACGCCTACAATAGCTAGAGTTTTATCGTTTAAAAACACATCAATGGATGAGCGGGTTAGCATATTTTGGTTTTTATTAGCTAAAGTTACGAAGAAAATTGGAAATTAATTGGGATAATTTTTGCAGATGAAATTAATATAAGAGCTTATAATGAGATAAGTCATGCGATTAAGTATCATTCCGACGTAGGTCGGAACGGCGAAGCCCTCACTGTAGGTAATCCATAAAACAAAAAAGCGCTAGGGATTGCCTTTGGCGAGCTCGTAAACTCGGTTCCGACCTGCGTCGGAATGACAGAATACTTTTATGGATTGCCTTCGTGGAGGGTTTTGCAGTTCAAACATTTGTGCAACTTATTTAATTATAAATCCTAAATTGTTGCTTTTTAACGTTCTAAAATCGTATCCTTCTTCAGTGAAATGCTTTAACAACCTTGGTAATACTTCAGCTAAACACTCTTCGGCTTGCTCGGTATCGTGAAAAACTACAATATACCCTGAAGATGCATTATCTACAACATTTTTATAACATTTTCCAGGATTGCCAACAAGCTTAAAATCCATACCCATTATACTCCATTGCACAATGGAATGCATTGATTTTATAGCGTTTATTTGCCAAGGCATTATTCGCCCGTATGGCGGACGAAATAAATTACTTTGTGTTATTGCAGCGCCTTTGTTTGCATTTTCAAGGTAACTGGTTGTTTTTGAGAATAGTCCACTTATGTGTTTATATCCGTGATTTCCAACTACATGTCCAGCATTGCGAATAGCAGCAACTAGTTCGGGATATTTTTCTGCTTTACTGCCTGTACAAAAAAAGGTGGCTTTTGCATTGTATTGAAACAAAAAGTCCAACACCTTAGGCGTAACCTGGGGTGTTGGACCATCGTCGAATGTAAAATAAATCGTTTTTTCGGTTGAGGGTATTTTCCAAATCAGTTTCGGGAAGAGGCGTTGAAACCAGTTTGGAACATTAACCCACAACATATTATTGTTGGTTTGGATTAAATGCACTCATATAACCTTGTAGAGCTACACTAGCTTTATCTTTTAATGGCGTTTGTGCATTTGCATCGGCAATTCGTATTATTTCGTTTAAAACCTGAAGGTTAACACGCTTTTCGTAATCCATGTTGGCGGCAAATTTTCCTCTCAGGCTGAAATAATACCTCAACTCATCGTTAGCACTAGTAAAAAGTTTATCGATAAGCATATTAGCTTTATCGGTTAGTTTTGCTTTGTAAAATTGCTCTATCAATGGTAGAGACCAGTAATTTACTGGAATTCTGGTAATTGGCATTACTTCTAGGCATTTGTTTAGGACAACTTTTGCCGAGTCAATTTTGTTTTCCTTGATTAGCGCTTCTGCCAAACGGGCAAAACTATTACGGAAGTTCGATACCATTCGTAAATTGTTTTCGTCGAGATAAACCTTCGGGTTTGCAATATTGCCCCAAACGAACTTGTTAATCAGGTTGTTATAAAGAGTGTCGGTATCTATTGAACCATTTTGGTAGTCGTTGCGCGCCGACGATTCGATAGGTACAATTTTGTACGCAAGTCCTTGTAGTTGAAAGTATTTATCTAATCCTAAATAGTTTTCGTCCGATACGGTTATTGCAAAATAAATTGGTCGTTTCCAGTTGTTGCGAGCCAACATGTCGAGCACCATCATATCATTTTTGTAGATGCTGTTACGTTTACCTAAATCCCATTTCATCTCTGAAACTATAGAGCCAGCCAATTTAGGCGAAACAACATGGTTAGCCATTACCACAGCCGAATCGACTTTAATTTTTAGTTTTTTAGCTGGCAGATAATCAATACGTTCGCGGTAATTAGGTATTGTTTTGGTTTTTTCGTCGTCGCTAGTTACAAAGTCCATAACGTCCGTCAAATCGGCATAATTGTTCACTCTATCAACAATATATAAAGCATCGCGGTTTCCGCTTTGGTATTTTGCTTTAGGCATTGGTAATGGTAAAGCCTCCGATTCATAAACTTTTCGTTGCATCTGCTCAATATACCAATCGGCACCCAGATAGCTAAGGTTTACAACGCGCACGTCGGTTCGTATCCCTTCCACCTCCTGTGCATACCAAAGGGGGAATGTGTCGTTATCGCCATTGGTAAAAAGTATGGCATTTGGTTCGCACGAGTTTAGGTAATTGTAAGCAAAATCGCGACACGTATATCGTTTCGAACGATCGTGATCGTCCCAATTTTCGCTTGCCATAAGCCCTGGTACTAAGCCTAGTGTGAACACTGTAACTAAAATACTAGCAACAACTTTGTTCATGTGCTTGCTTAAAATATCAATAAGACCCATCACGCCTAATCCAATCCAAATTGCATAAGCATAGAACGATCCGGCGTATGCGTAGTCGCGCTCGCGTGGTTCGATTGGTTTTTGGTTAAGGTACAGAAGAATGGCAATGCCTGTCATAAAAAACAACAGCGAAACAACCCAGAAATCTTTGTTACCTTTCTGATAATGAAACAATAACCCAATAATACCAAGTATTAACGGAAGCATAAAAAGTTTGTTTTTGCCAGCATTATTTTTCATCGATTCAGGAAGTTTATCCTGAGGGCCTAGCCTCCATTCGTCGATAAAGTTAATGCCAGTAATCCAGTTGCCTTTCAGTATGCCACCATTACCTTGTATGTCGTTCTGTCGGCCCGAAAAATTCCACATAAAATATCGAACGTACATAAAACCTATTTGATATTGGAAGAAAAACTTCAAATTTTCGCCAAATGTTGGTTTTATAAGCGTTGTTGGTTCGCCTTGCTCGTTAGTGCTGGCAATTTTTACGCCCTTTACATTTGCCCATTCCTGATAGCTTTTAGCGTGCTCGCGACTATACATTCGCGGAAAAACGGTGCAAAAAGCTGGATCATAAACATATTCGGGGCGATAATTAATAATTTTATACGTACCAGTTTTTTCATCCTGTACATAAATTGGCGAACCTTCCTTCGACGATGTTATTGGTGCATTATAGTATGGCCCGTAAAGCAAAGGGCGGTCGCCATATTGTTCGCGGTTTAAATACGATAGTAAATTGAAAAGATTCGATGGATTGTTCTCGTTAAGTGGCGTATTGGCTTTCGACCGAATAAGAATAGTTGCATACGACGAATAGCCTAACAATATTACCGTTACAGCCAGCAATATAGTATTCCAAATAACTTTACCTTTTTTCGCTGTAAACCACAAGCCAAATATAACTGCGGCAATAAGTAAAATTAGGTAGAAGGCAAAGCCCGACGAGAATGGAAGGCTTAACACATTTACAAAGAACAGTTCGAACCAAGTAGCTGCCTTAAATGTTCCTGGAATAATAATGTACATAATTATGCCCAGAATAACGAATCCCGAAAGTAGAGCCAGAATTATTCCGTTGCGTGTGGAAGAGTATTTCTTAAAATAGTAAATCATTACAATGGCTGGAATAGCCAAAAGGTTAAGTAAGTGAACGCCAATAGACAAGCCCATAAGGTAGGCTATTAAAATAATCCAGCGATTGGCATATTTTTGGTCGGCTTCGTTTTCCCATTTCAATATTGCCCAAAACACAATAGCAGTAAAGAACGACGACGAGGCATACACTTCGCCCTCAACGGCCGAAAACCAAAAAGTGTCGGAAAATGTATAAGCTAAAGCGCCTACAACACCACTACCAATAATTGCAATTACTTCGGCTAGTGAGTATTGTAACTTTTCGCCAATTGTTTTCCGCGCAAGATGTGTAATACTCCAAAATAGGAAAAGAATGGTAAAGCCACTACAAAGTGCTGAATAAGCGTTAATTGTAATTGGTATTGCTGTAACACTGCTGCCAGCAAACAAGGTAGCAACGCGCCCTATGAGCATGAATAGGGGAGCTCCTGGCGGATGACCCACTTCGAGCTTTAACGCCGTGGCAATAAATTCGCCACAATCCCAAAAACTAGCGGTTGGCTCAATAGTTAAAATATATACCGTTGTGGCAATAATACCTATAATCCACCCAACTACGACATTGATTTTTTTGAAGTTCTTCATCGGTAAGTTTTAACGAATTTGTTGTTTTTACTTGAGAATTATAAAATTTTACCAAAGAAAGGTAAAATTTGCCGAATTCAGAACTCGTTATTTTATAATTTTTGTTAAAAGGTTATCGAAAGCAATTCTTATTTCCGTAATTTTGTATGTTGTTTTATAATAGGTTAATATGCGAATCCGATTCTTTTGCCTCTTTTTTACCATTGGGTATTTTTCCGCTCAAGCTCAAATTCCGATTGAATATACGGCGGACAATTTCTTTTTACCTGCTGATAGTCAGAAACTTTCGCTGCATATTGTTAACCGCAGCTTTTTTAAAAACAACGAATATTTCAATACTTTTAACGAAGGATATACCCTTGTTGGGTTTCAGGTCGAGCCAACCCTTGTATATAATGCAGGACCAAAAATTCGGCTAGAAGCTGGTGCACGTTTATTAAAATATTTTGGGCGCGATGGAATTTATCGAATCGAACCAATATTTAGGTTTCAATATCAGCCTGTTGCATACTTTCAAACTATCCTTGGAACTATTTACGGAGGCAGTAATCACGGGCTAATAGAACCTTTGTACCGATGGGAAAAAAACTTTACCGATGCAACAGAAAATGGTGTGCAGTTTCTATTGAAAACCTATCATATAAAGGCCGATGTATGGATTGACTGGGAAAAGTTTATTCTGCCTAACGATCCGTTTCAGGAGGAGCTAACTTTCGGAACAACTTTTTCGTGGAATCTATTGCCAGCAAACAGTAAAATTAATATCTCAATTCCGTTTCAAACACTTATCAATCACCATGGTGGGCAAATTATTTCTGTCGATAAGCCACTGCAAACCATTGTAAATTTTGCTACGGG